>CALGHW010000103.1 GCA_937916075.1 uncultured Prevotella sp. | reverse complement strand
GGCTTACGGATGCCTTGCACCTCGTGGCCGAACCTCAGTTGGCTTACAATTTATCGTCACGCTTTGACAACAAGGGCCGCCAGCGCGTCATGCCGCAGTTTGTGGTGGGATTCGACTATAGCTTGCGGCGCAGCAGCCGTCGCAATGCCGACTTGTCGAAGATGCCGGAGCGTCCCGATGTGGTGTCGGTGAGCGTGGGCACCGGCTTCAACTCGGAGAACTTCGGTGAGCGCAGCGGTGTGAAGTCCCGCCTGTCGGTTACGGCCGACGTGCGTTACGGCCACTGGTTTGACGGGGTCAACGGTATCAATGTAGGAATGAGCAACTCGGTCATCCAGCGTACAGGTAAGGGAAATGAGAGTATCACTTCCGCCCAGGCTGGATATATGATGAACATCAAGAGTGCGGTGACGGGAGAGAGCACGGACGACCATACCTTCCAGTTGACTGGTATAGCGGCCGCATCGCTCAATGTCGCCTCTTGGGAGGAACATGACACAAAGGTGGCTCCCGGCCTGACAGGGGCCTTGCAGGCTGGTGTGCGGGTGGCTCCCAATGTGGAGATTTATCTGGAGCCGTCGGCCACCCTGTATGGCAAGAAGATAGCCATCACGCCCAAGGGCCATCCCGTGGAGGGCGAGCTGAAGCTCAGCTTGGGAACTAAGGTTAGTTTCTAAGTCACGTGTCATCTTGCGGCACGAGACGCATAAGTAACAAGGGCCACGGCATGAATTTTCATGCCGTGGCCCTTGTTACTTATGCGTCGTTTTTAGTAATGTTCAAGAAATAATTTGTACTTTTGCCACCGAAACATGTTTGTCTTATTTTACTATGGATTAAATGGCGGCACTCGGAGGAATGCCGAGTGCTTTTATTATATATACTTTCAGAACAAAGAAAGCTCATAAACACATTGTCTTGGCTGCAATAAAGAAGAAAGGGCCGGTACATTTATGTTGAGCAGTTCTTTTGGTTCCAACTTGTGCAATCCTCCTCCATATTCACGACCATTAATCGCAAATTGTTCACTTGTGACCTCGTTCAATGTTTTCCATACTTTATTCAGTAAATTTATGTCTGTCAGACATTTTGAATAATTGTCTTTGGGATACAGAAGCAAATATACATTGGTCGTGATGGCTCTTGTCTTGTTCAGTATGAAACGAAACATCTTCTTTGAAGAGTCACCACGTCCCATATAAGGAATTACAAAAGGTGCAGGTTTCCTGTCTTCGCAGAAATACCACAGTGGGCGATGGCTACATAACCTTTATTTACTCCACGTTTTATTCCTTCTTGTATATAATCCCATACACTTGGATATCTTTCCATCAGAACATCTTCAGGCAAATTGCATGAGAACAAATATTTCTTTTGTGGCACAGCTATATTTCCTTCATTGTCCGACAATATAATATCTTCTTTCAGATATCTTGGGCTTGGAAGTACAGGCCTTAGAAACTTTGTCGGTATATGGCATTTCTCTATGATGTCCATATCCACAACAAAAAAGTTGTTGTCTCCTGTTGCAATACCACGCTTTACTGTGAAAAAGTTTCCCAACTTACAGTCGTTATTGCTTGAAATGTCTATTGTCTTTTCAACAAACAAGTTTGACCATTTGCCGGATGCCGTTAAGTGACTTCTTTCTACCATCATTATTTTTGAAGGGGCATTCACATCTTTTCCGCATGAAAACTCTATGTCTTTTTCTGACGGCTTACCCTTTCTGAAGAAAACAATTGTGGAACTGACAAGTGCATCATCAAATTGCACTTCATCAGCTTTGAATTTATGAACACACAAGAGGTCTACACATTCAAGCAAGTATTGTTTTATGGCCTTTCCATAATTCACATCCAAGAACTCTGATGGTATTAGCCAACAAGATAAAGCCTTGTCTGCCAACCATTTTTCCGAAAGAATAAGAAAATAACAATACAGTCCTGCCAAGCCGGAAATCTTTATTCCAGTATTTAGCATTACTTCTTTTTGTAGTTCTTTTTTCTTATCACTGTCAATGTGATGATGCCTTACATATGGAGGATTGGCTACAAGCAAATCAAAACGTTCATCGTTTGGTCTTTCTTTCAAGAAATCAACGTTTCTTAACTCTATATCCTCTTTTGCCCAAAGTTCTCGTGCAGGATTATAATAATGTCCATCTATTTCAAAACCTAACGCATGACCAGAAGCATTCTTAAACACGCTGCGAAATGCGGCATAAAATGTCCCCAAGCCGATAGAAGGCTCAATAAAATTTACGCTTTTTTTATGACAGAGAGTCTTTGCTTTTCTCATTATACTGTATGCCAAAGGGTATGGAGTTGCAAATTGCCCCTTCATATTACGCTCTTTTGATGTCTTTTGCGCATCCAGTGCTTTTTGTAATCTGTCACGTTCTATATTATAAGAAACTATGTCAAAGCTCATACTCCTGCCTTTTTGAAATCTGTTACTCTATGTTCCCATATCCAATCAATGCCTTCGGCTGCTTCGTAGCCGAGGTAGCCACTATCAAAATAGCCACACAAGAAAAGAATAAAGTCAATCTTGTTCC
>CALGHW010000102.1 GCA_937916075.1 uncultured Prevotella sp. | reverse complement strand
ATTCCTTTCATGCCTTGGTTTACGATATTGCGTGAGGTATAGAAGATGGAGCGGTCTGTAAAGTATGGCTGATAGTGGTTTTGCATCTCTACAATGATGTGCTCGCCTTTGTCGGTGACGCAGTATATTTTTGCAAATTTAGTCAAAATATTCTATGCCTGCAAATAAAATGGGGCTAAAATGGCCACTTCCCCGTGGACAGATTGTTTCCTAACCGCACCATACGGTTAAATAACATTAACAAACAAGTTCCTTTTATTGTCTCTCAATAATATTTATTACTTTTGCAACATCAAGTTTAACCTATAAGAAAACAACATAATTTATAATTAACATGAAACCAACTTTATTACTCTTGGCAGCCGGAATGGGTAGCCGTTACGGCGGTCTGAAACAGTTAGACGGATTAGGCCCCAACGGCGAGACCATCATGGACTACTCCATCTATGACGCCATCAAGGCCGGATTTGGCAAGATTGTGTTCGTTATCCGCAAAGATTTTGAGGATGAATTCAAGGAAAAGGTGCTCAGCAAGTATGAGGGCCATATTCCCGCAGAGCTTTGTTTCCAAAGCCTCGACGCACTGCCCGAAGGCTTCACCTGCCCGGCCGACCGTGTAAAGCCTTGGGGCACCAACCACGCTGTGCTCATGGCCAAGGACGTAATCAAGGAGCCCTTCTGTGTCATCAACTGTGACGACTTCTACAACCGTGATGCCTTCATGGTAATCGGCAAGTTCCTTTCCGAGCTTCCTGAGGGTAGCCATGACAAGTATGCCATGGTAGGCTTCCGCGTGGGCAACACCCTTTCTGAGAACGGTACCGTAGCCCGCGGTATCTGCTCGAAGGATGCCGACGAGAACC
Source organism: uncultured Prevotella sp. (assembly GCA_937916075.1). GTDB lineage: Bacteria > Bacteroidota > Bacteroidia > Bacteroidales > Bacteroidaceae > Prevotella. The sequence continues at coordinate 1,697 of CALGHW010000102.1, read as the reverse complement.
TGACTACCGTTGTGGAGCGCACTGAAATCATGCGCGTCAACGGTCCTGTATGCTACAAGGACGAGCAGGGCGAGTGGGTTGCCGTAGAGGACAACACACCTGTATCCATGAATATGTGGGGCTTCACACCCGACTATTTCGAGCACAGCGAGGCTTACTTCAAGGACTTCCTCGCTGACCCGAAGAACATGGAGAACCTCAAGGCTGAGTTCTTCATCCCGCTGATGGTCAACAAGCTCATCAATGAGAAGACTGCCACCGTGAAAGTGCTCGACACCACCAGCAAGTGGTTTGGCGTGACATACGCCGCTGACCGCCAGTCGGTAGTGGACAAGATTCAGAGCCTGATAGATGCCGGTGTATATCCTAACAAGCTGTTCTAAGCCGAAGGGTTTACCCCCATGCATGCAAATCTCAAAAGATAGGAGTGTGGTCAATTCTCCGTGACACATTTCTGCCAATAAAAAACTCACAGTTTAGGTAAAATATTCCTGAACTGTGAGTTTTTACTTTTCAAGTCACCGCTATTCCATCTTATCATCTTCTTAAAACAGTTGCAATAGGTTTGTAATACGCAATGCCGACCTTTGCACTCGAAAATTAAGAACAAACAAGAAGATGAGAAAAATAGCTCTGATGGCGCTCCTCGGTATTGCGGCAAGCGGGATGGCGCAGGATTTTAAGCCGGAAGTTCACGGGACTATCCGTGGCAAATATGAATACCAGACAGAAGAAGGCGAAGGCCGTTTCCAAGTGCGCAACGCTCGCTTCAGCCTCTCCGGAAAGGTGACCGACGCAGTGGCCTACAAGGCAGAAATCGACCTTTCAGACGAGGGCTCAATAAAAATGCTTGACGCCTACACACGGGTCACTCCGTTCAAACAATTCAACTTCACCATTGGCCAGATGCGTGTGCCGTTTACCATCGATGCCCATCGTTCCCCCCATCAGCAGTATTTTGCCAATCGATCTTTCATTGCCAAACAGGTGGGCAATGTCCGTGATGTGGGTGCCACTGTGGGCTACACCGTCCAAGCCGGTTTTCCTATCATCTTGGAGGCGGGACTCTTCAATGGTTCGGGACTGACCAACCAAAAGGACTACTGGACCAAGGGGGTTAATTTCTCGGCCAAGGCTCAGTTCTTTTTTCCCCGAGGCTTTAATCTTACTCTGAGCACCCAAAAGATTCAACCGGCCAACACGGCTATCATGATGTATGACGCCGGTGCCTACTATCATGCCAACGGATGGCACGTAGAGGCCGAATATCTCTATAAGCAGTACAGTCACAACGCCTACCACGACGTGCATGCCATTGATGCCTTTGTCAACTATGACATCCCCGTAAGAAGCAAGAAAAGCCTCGTCAAAAGTGTCTCGCCGCTGGTGCGCTATGACTTTATGAGTGACCATAGCGACGGTAAGCCTGATACTAACGGCCTGTTGACCACCGACGAGTATAAGCGTTCGCGCATCACGGGCGGAGTCACCCTGAGTCTGGCTAAACCGTTTATCTCAGACATCCGCATCAACTATGAGAAATACCTTTATCGTGAAGGAGCCATCGTGAAACCTTCAGAACATGACAAAGTGGTCGTCGAGTTTATGACACGCTTCTAAGTGATTTGCCGTCTCCTCAAGATGAATGGACGGAAAGACAGATAGGGCTTGTATGCTTTTTCGGGGCATGGGTCACG
>CALGHW010000101.1 GCA_937916075.1 uncultured Prevotella sp. | reverse complement strand
TGCTTTTTTGTTTTTTAGGTATTGGGTGATGAAGCCGGGGAGCTCTCGATCTCTCATTCGCTTGCTTTCAAAGAGTATGCCAGCGGCAGCCACGGCCTTGGCCAGTGACTTACGTCGGTCCAGGGTTCCATTCTTGTGGCACATCACGAGTATGGTCTGTTTCTGAGGGTGTTTCAAGTAGAGTTCCAAAGGTTCTGTGCTTTTTAGGTTTTGGGCTTCTTTGACGATGACCACTTGGTAGTCGGCCATCATCGGGTAGCGGCTGGCCGCGTCGGCCACCTGAGCGGCTGTCACGTCTGATCCAAAAAGGATGGTCTGGTTGAAGTCGCGTTCTTCAGGGGTGAGTACGTTTTCAGCCACGTAGTCTGTAATCTTGTCTATATAATAAGATTCGTCGCCCATCAGATAGTATACGGGCGCAAATTGGCGGTTCTTCAGTCCGCTCATGATGCTTTCATAGGTTGCCTGTTTGATATCAGCCATAATTTCATTGTCTTTTAATAAGCTATGTTTCTTCCGCAAAAACGAATGGATTCATTTTGTATTGCGTTAAGTTTGCATTATCTTTGCACTGAAATGCAAAGTTAGCGAAATGTATCGATTAAACCTACCACAATACGAGATAAAAATCGGCGGTACCCGTGAAAAAACAACGATTCTTGATATCCTGCGCCGTCGATATGTGGCTTTGACACCTGAAGAATGGGTGCGCCAGCACTTTATACATTATTTAATAGAGCACAAGGGCTATCCTCAGGCTTATTTGGCTAATGAGGTGGAGCTGCGTGTGGGCGAGAAGCGTTTGCGGTGTGACAGCATCTTGTATGACGCAAGGCTGCGTCCGCGCATGATTGTAGAGTATAAGGCGCCCACGGTGGCGCTTTCTCAAAAGGTATTTGACCAGATTTCGGCTTATAACATTTTGCTCCATGTGGATTATCTTACTGTGAGCAATGGCTTGCAGCACTTTTGCTGCAAGATGGATTATGAGCGTCGTCAATATGTTTTTTTGAGGGAGATACCTGATTATCGTCAGTTATAGCCATACAAAATTTGAGGGCGGCCAAACGGACCGCCCTCAACCAACACAAAAACTAAACTAGACTTAACTAATAACATTGTGGAAATTTTCACAAATTCCCAAAAGTCGTTGACAAAGATACGAACATTTATTCGTATCGCCAAGTTTTCGACTGTTTTTTTTGTATAAAAATTCTGTTTCTATATTTTTGTTGTCTTATTCAGCAGGTAGGAATCTAAAATAACCATGGCTGCCATGGCTTCCACGATGGGTACGGCTCTTGGCAGTACACAGGGGTCATGCCGTCCTCTCACCGTGAGTTGTGCTGGATTGCCATCCTGGTCGATAGTGGCTTGTGGGGTGAGCACGGTTGCCACAGGCTTGAAAGCTACCCTGAAGTAGATATCCTGCCCGTTGCTGATACCGCCCTGTATGCCGCCGCTGTGATTGGTCAGGGTGGTGACACATCCGTCCCGGCTGGTGAAAATGTCATTCTGCAGCGACCCCCGTTCTGTCACGCCGTCGAATCCTTCTCCATATTCAAATCCCTTTACGGCATTGATGCTCAGCATGGCTGCGCCCAACATGGCGTGCAGCTTGCCAAATTCTGGATCGCCTAATCCGGCAGGACATCCCTTGATGACACAGGTTATGATTCCGCCGATGGTGTCACCGTCGGCTTTTACTTGGCAGATAAGGTCTTCCATGGCTTTGGCTTTTTCCTGGTCTGGACAGCGCACGGGGTTGGCCTCTGTCTGGCTGAGGTCATACTTGTGGTAGTCTCTGTCGGTCTGGATGTCGCCTACTTGTGAGGTGTAGGCCTGTATGGTGATTCCCAGCTGTTTTAAGGCCAGTTTGGCCAGTGCGCCTCCCACGCATCGGCTGATGGTGATGCGGGCCGACGAGCGGCCGCCACCACGGTGGTCTCTCACTCCATATTTGTGATAGTAAGTATAGTCGGCGTGTGACGGGCGAAACACGTGCCGCATATTCTCGTAATCCTGCGAGTGCTGGTTTGTGTTGTGTACGGTAAAACCGATAGGGCAGCCTGTTGACTTCCCTTCAAAGACACCGCTCAGCAACTCCACCCGGTCGGGCTCTTTGCGACTGGTCGTGATGGCACTTTGTCCGGGCCGTCGCCGGTCTAACTCGTGTTGGATAAAGTCTGTGTCTATCTCTATACCGGCAGGCATGCCGTCGACCACTCCTCCCACAGCTTCACCGTGGCTTTCTCCAAAAGTGGTCAATGTGAACAGATTTCCGAAAATATTTCTCATTGTCGTTTGTGTGGAATGGATTGTGGGCTCGTCGTGGTGGCGCGCTTGTTGTGATTTAATGGTTGCAGTGTCCGCAGCCACACTCGTGGTCAGCGTCGTGGTCGTGTCCGCAGCCGCCTTCTCCGCATCCCTCGCAGTGGCCGTTGCAGCCGCCTTCACCGCTCAGCATCTTGGCGAAGCTTTCTATCTCCTTGTTGTCTGCGTCGCGGTTTTCGATGACTTTGCCTTTGAAGCGCAGGGTCTTGCCGGCCAAGGGATGGTT
>CALGHW010000100.1 GCA_937916075.1 uncultured Prevotella sp. | reverse complement strand
ACGTGCCACGGAAAGGGTTTGCATCGTTGTTGCCGATGCTCACATTCAGCCCAGGCTGATAGATGTCGGCAGACAGGGCAAAGTACTTGCCCCGGGTTTCAATAGTGCCGTTTGAGACACCTTTGGCGAAGAAGTTGAGTTCGGCCTCTGAACCTATGAGATAGGGGTCGGCTTCTGTGCCTTCACCGTTCAATTTCTTGTTGTCGTACTCTCCACCGGCATCCAGCGGCAATGGGCAACGGTTGAACGGGCTGTTCTCGTCGAATATCCTGCCCCACACGGCTGTCCTGCTGCCACTATTGAGCTTGTCGAAGATATCGTCATTGTCTTTGAGCGTGGCGGCGTTGGTCTCGTAGGCATAGCGTTTGGCAAACTCTGAATCCTTGTAGAGGTCGTCGCGCTTAAGGCCGTTAGGGTTGGGGGTGGTGAAGTAAGACTCGTCGAGCGTGACAGTGCGCTTCTGCCCCGTGAATTTGCTGCCGCTCTTTCCCAACGGCAAGTAAGTCAGTTTGCCGCCGTAGGACCTTGAGTCGAAGGTGCCTTCAACGACAGTATAGAAGGCGCAGTCCGCAATTTCATTAGGGGTATACACATTTCCAAGTATCCCGTTATATCCTTCCACACCATTAACGGTTATTTTGCCAAGATTTGCCGACCGTGTTATATAGTCTGCCTGGTAGCATATGGTGTTCAAGCACAGGCCTATTGCGTCGGTGTCATTGGTGCCAGCGTCAATTACCTCAAAAGAGATATTGTTCAGGCAACCCATAATTTTCTCGGCAGAATTGCTTATTCCATTAATAGTTATATTCCGGTTGGAGGACATAGTTCTTATACGCTCAATGCTGATGCTTAGAGTTCCGTCAGTGCGACAGTTCTTGATTGTTAGTTTCTTTGAGTCACCGGCAATGCCTCCCTCATAAATATTTCCAATTGTATACATCGTTTTTATTTCGCCGCTGAACGAGCAGCCCGTAATGCTTCCGCTCTCTGAGGCCTCACCAACAAGTCCTCCTACATATGCCACTTTACTGCCTCCGTTAGGGGAACTTGCCAAGATGCTGGAGTTTACCACATTACAGTTTACGACCTGTGTTCGCAATATATATCCAGCCAAGAATCCTCCATAGTTTCCTCCATCAAACTTACCATACATGTAGCAGTTTTTTATGGTGAGGTTTTTCACAACCGCATCACTCATACAACCAAACAACCCTATAGATTTCTGGTCACCCCTGGTGAGATACAAACCACTGACGGTGTGTCCCCCACCGTCAAAATAGCCACTGAAAAAATCATTGATGAATGTTCCTATATCTCCGATGGGTGTCCATTCATACTGGAACTTCTGGTCGTCGTTGAGCGTGATGTCGGTAGTCAGCTTGAAATACTTCCCCTCGTAGGTCTTGCCGTCATTCACAAGATAGGCGAGGTCGGCAAGTTGCTGTGCCGATGTTATGAGATACGGAGCAGACTCTGTTCCTTCACCGCCGCCAAACTTGCCGTCGGGTTCCTCTAACGGATAATGCCATTTATCCGCCGCCAATGCCGTCTGCATACAAAGAAGGCACACCACAATGGGCATGAAAACCTTAATAATAAATTTCTTCATATTATACTTTTTCTATTAATTATCACTATCCGGAAATATCTGCAAAATTAATCATTTACAGCCACATAAACATCTTGTTTCCAAAGAAAAAGTTGCCCGTCCAAAAATTTATTAATAACTTAGCGGCATAAGTTCCAAAAGAATTGCAGTTCTATGTTGAACTTGCGTCTTGCCTTCCTTGCTCAGCGTAGGGCAAGTCCACGAAAGTCCCATGCTGATGTCGCCATCGGCGCCTGGCAACGACTTGAGGTTGGCCACTGTCTCCGGGGCGGCATTGTTGCTCACCTGGTCGACATGGAAATCGTCGATATTGACCTCATAAGACAGGCCGGTACTGTTTGTCTGGAATGGAGTGTCATCGTAGAATCCGATGTAGTATACTCCATCGGCCGGAACCTCAAACTCCTTTGAGTAAGTGTCCCATTCATCACCCGTATAGTCAAGTATCTTGGTCTTGCTTGACGTGTCGGATGGCGACGTGAGCAGGTAAACGTGCAGAGAGGCATCAAACCAGTTGGTCACATAGAAGGATGTGCGGTAGGTAATGCCTTTCTTCAAGTTGAGGGCCGGACTGATGAGCCAGTTGTCGCACGCATCGCCCTGGGTGCCGTTGCTCTGTCTGAGGGCGGCGGCTCCTGTGTCGTCAACGCCACTTGTGCGCGACCATGTCCAATAATTGGAATTGTTGTTAATCTGCGTCCAGGACTTCAGGTACGACTCCTCGTCAAACGATTCGTAGAATGGCGGATCGGTTCCCTCCTGAGTTGGCGCGGCCATCTGCAACGACTTCGCCGCCGCACTCTGATAGGTACCAGCCTGAACCGGACCGGTGCCTATCACCGTGCTGCTCAAAGTGATTGCAAATGACAATAGTTTAAGCCAATTCTTCATAAGCAATACTCTGTTAATTCTAATGTAATCGTTTGAAAATGAGGGAGTTAATTAACGT
>CALGHW010000099.1 GCA_937916075.1 uncultured Prevotella sp. | reverse complement strand
CTTTTGCGCCCATCTCCCATTTCACGGTGGGCGAGTTTCGCAACTGGCTGCTCAGCGACTGTGCGTCTACCGAAGTGCTGGAAGTGGTGGCGCCGGGCATCACACCAGAGATGGCGGCCGCTGTGAGCAAGATTATGCGCAACCAGGACTTGCTGCTGGTGGCCCAGAAGTGTAAGGTGGTGACACGCTTCCGCGATACCATCGGACTGCCCGGACGGCTGTCGGTGCGCCTCCAGCCCAACAATCCTGTGGATGACCTCAAGGGGATAGCGGCCAGTATTATTGACGGCCTTGTGTATGGCAGTGGCGATGCTGTGATAGGCATCAATCCCGCCAGCGACTCTGTGCCGGTGCTGAAAGAGCTCAACCACATGCTCGATGATATCATTCACCGCTATGAGATACCTACCCAGAGCTGTGTGCTCACCCATGTCACCACCTGTATGCAACTGATAGAGGAGGGGGCTCCAGTAGACTTGCTCTTCCAAAGCATTGCCGGCACCGAGCAGGCCAATGCAGGGTTTGGTGTCAACCTGAAGATGCTTGACGAGGGTTATGAGGCTGTCAAGTCACTTCATCGTGGCACAGTGGGCGACAACTGTATGTATTTTGAGACGGGACAAGGGTCGGCCTTGTCGTCTAACGCCAATTTTGGCGTCGACGAGCAGACTTGTGAGGCCCGCTGTTATGCCGTGGCCCGGCGCTATCATCCGTTGTTGGTCAACACGGTGGTGGGGTTCATCGGGCCGGAGTATCTCTATGACGGCAAGCAAATTACACGGGCCGGCCTGGAAGACCATTTCTGTGGCAAACTGATGGGATTGCCCATGGGGTGTGACATCTGCTACACCAATCATGCTGAGGCCGACCAAAACGATATGGACAACTTACTCACCCTGCTGGTGGCTGGCGGCATTAACTATATCATGGGAATACCCGGTGCCGACGACATCATGCTCAACTATCAGAGCACCAGCTATCATGACGCACTGTATGTGCGCAAGTTGCTCGGCAAGAAGCATGCGCCGGAGTTTGAGGCCTGGATGCAACGTATGCATTTGGTTGATGAGGCAGGCAACTTGTTGCCTGTCAAAGCCAGTCACGAACTGTTGGGAATTGAAAAAATGGAGGTAGTCAATAATGGATAAGGATAATCATAATGGTGGATGTATCACCGTACAAGTCAAGGATTATGTGCATCATGATCCTTGGGAAGAGTTAAAACAGTTTACTGATGCCCGTATCGCCATGGGCCGTACAGGGTGTAGCGTGCTGACCGACGACTATTTGAAGTTCTCGCTGGCCCATGCCAAGG
>CALGHW010000098.1 GCA_937916075.1 uncultured Prevotella sp. | reverse complement strand
GAGATTCATATATGCGATTCATTTTGAGTAACTACTTATAAAGGGTATCACTCATACTTGTGTCGTGTGGCGGAAGTCTTTGTCCTTGTTGGCGTGAAGACAAAAAGAGGAGGCGTCTTCCCAGACACCTCCTCTCAAAAATAACAATTTGATTGAATATATACCGACTGTCGCCGGTATGCCGTCAGTCCTGTCTATGACAGGACTTTAGTTTTCATCCTCGTCAAGCCCCCAGATATCATACTTGTTGTTCTTGGCGTTGATTTCTACGGAGCCGTCGCTTTGACCGCCCCGACCTTGGCCGTCTTTGAGGCCATTTATGCCTGTGACCGATGAAGCTGCTAATATGATGCTCTCTGTCTGTATATCAACCATTGTTATGGCTGGTTTTATATAAGTGTTCTTTTTCATTGTTCTATCAATTAGAATTTGTTTATTCAATTATAACTTTTTTCCTGTTTATGATATAAAGTCCTTTTGCCAATCCTTTGATGCTTGTGGCATTTTTCTTAACCAGTTGGCCTGCGGGATTATAAATGTCAAATTTTTCAGCATTTAAGGCACAGCTGTTCGTATGGATAGCTGTCGGCTCGTTATTGTCAAAAGACAGTGTGAGAGTCTTGGCTTCTGATGTGGCATCGTTCAGACGGAAAACGGCTCTGAACGCTTTGATGTCCTCTCCTCCATGAGCTTGGTACATTTTACTGTTGGTAGCCATGAAGTAGTCTTTGTCTGTAATGGTCAGCCCGTTCTTTTCGTATGTTCCAATAAAGTCAATCTTTGAATCTTTTTGGATGGGTGTCCCCTCAACAATTTGTACTCCCTCGAATATATACTCGTCTGCTATTTGTGAGGGACGGAGCAATAATGGAACATTGGGCTCAATAGATTCCATCTGATTATTTTCAAATGAAGTGAAATTCAATATGTATTCGTTGGTTGTGCCTTCTTTTAATACCGAACCTTTGTATTTCGCCATTTTGGTTCCCGAACCGAAGACCTTCGATATTTGTTCTTTGGTGAGCTTGAAAGGAAATACCACGGAATTCCAATTCCATTGAGCAAACTTACGTTTGAGTGTGACGATGGCTTCTTTGCCTTCTATCTCATTTATTCCATCCTCGTCGAGCGTGACATGACAATCGGGGAGGGTAGAGGTGAACAACTGTAAGTCTGTAAATCCTGGATATTGATGTTGTGTGGTTGCTTGAAGGTCAATACTGAATATAACTTCCTCTTGATTGGCCAGGGTAAATGGCAAATAACGCCATTCCCATCCGCAGCCTTCATTGTTGTTGGCATATTGGTCTTGGTCGTCAAAACTTGTGGCTCCGGATGTGTTGATACCTCTTCCCTTATCGCCATTCGGAGAGAATGTGGCAGAAACTTGGTTGTCTCCAAATGTGACAGTGGCATGACCTTCCCCATTGCCGCTGCGACATGCAAATTTCAGGATATATGAGCCTTGTGGCAGAGTGACGGTCTTGGTGATACGGTGTCTCCAGGAGTCTTGATAATAGCCACCGTTGACTTCATGGTATGTGGAGACAAGGCTTTTAGGAGCATAAGCTTGATCTGTCATGTTTGTAAGGGTAAAGTCGTCTTCTGTTGTCCATTGGCTAATATCCATGCTATATTTTTGGGTGCATAGTCCATAGCCACAGGATGAAACTTTGTCATATTGCGCAACCTTGATGGCGTTGAGCTTTTCCTGCAGGTCGGCGGCAGTGGTTTCCTCTGTGATGGTCACTTGATAGCTGTCGGCGTTATCAACGCCAAGGGCTTTGGCGGTGGTCACCATCTCGGTGATTTGAGAATTGTAGTTGGTGTAGGAGGCCAATGCGTTTTTAAAGGTTGACAGGGCGCTGGTTATATTTTCCTTGGCGTTGTTATAGCCATCGACCGTTTCTTCGGGTGTGGCGTTGATGGCAGCATTCAGGTCCGCCTTCTCTTTGCCTGTTATTACTTGATAAGAGGCGTCCGACAGTGTAGTGGTTGCCTGGGATTTTTCCTCTTCATACTGTTCCTTGGCTGCGGTAAGGGGGCTTGTTTCTTGGACCTCTCCTAAGTAAAAACAGTCAAAACTTGTATTCTTACTCAGCCATCTGAAGCTTGCTACAACATAGTCTTGGTCTGCGTCAAAGATGACTTGTGTCAGCGTCCATTTGTTCTTCTCTCTGTTCAGGTTTTTAAGAGGCGTGCTTTGGGTTGTGGTGGTCGCTGATGTCGCTGTATATACTTGCCAATATGTATTGGCTCCGCTACCATTATTTTGCCAGTTATAGCAGCTGAACACATATTTTTTTGCCTTTTTTCACCTGCCATCCGGTAAGGATGCTGCCTGCGTTGTTTTGACCTTCATTTGTGGTTGCATGAAGACATTTGCTTCCGTCTGGTCCTCCTTTGGATTCAATGGTAAACTTAGGGGAAGAAAGGTCCTTACCGTCACCTGCTTTCCATCCGGTATAGTCATCGTCAAAATTGGGGTTGGTGATAAGGTTTTCTCCTGTCACTTCATACGTCTTGCTGTCGTATGAGATTTTGTCTCCTACCTTCAAGGTATAGGACGTTTGGGCACAAACGGATACCGTTTGTAGCACACCTGCAACGGTTGCAAATGTTTTGAGAAGTAATCGTTTTTTGTTCATAATAAGTTATAGTTTAAGATATAGAATAATCCAGTGGTTGAGGTTTTGCAAAAGGATGCATAAACTTATCGGCCCGATGGCTTGTAATATGGCCATTGGGGATAAAAGAAATGAAGTATTTGTAGAAAAAGTGGTTTTCCTCTTATGTGAAAAGAGGAAAAGGCAGAAACTTTGAAGAAAAGGAAAATATCAACGCATATAGAGGTAGTGTGAGGAAGACGAACTAATGTTCTACCCCCCCCCTATGGGTTAATCCATGCAAACGTTGCACGACTTTTATTCTTGATGCGTAATCGTTGACAATCATCTTTGAATGATAAATGATGTTTTGTTAGTTGTTAATTTCGTTGTCAAAAGTTTCAGCCGCAAAATTACAATAAAAAACGATATGTTGCAAATTTTGGAGGAAATTTTGTCAACGGATATGATTGTTTTCAAGCTGTACGGTTGCGAGATATAGTAGGGTGCGGTGTCTCACCGCACTATAAAGAAGTAAAAGGGTAGAGGATATCATGAAAAAAGAAAACCCTGCCGCTTACGCGAACAGGGCTAATGAAAGGAGGAGTGGTACCACCAGGAATCGAACCGGGGACAC
>CALGHW010000097.1 GCA_937916075.1 uncultured Prevotella sp. | reverse complement strand
CGTGGTGCTGATGGACGACAAGCCACCCAAGATAGCCACCGCCATCCGCATCAGCCGCCATACCCTCCGCATCGCCAACGAGAATGTGTGGTTTGCCATCCTCGTCAAACTGCTGGTGCTCCTGCTGGCCTCGGTAGGACTGGCCACCATGTGGATGGCTGTCTTTGCCGATGTAGGTGTAACGGTACTGGCCGTGCTCAATGCCATGCGCACTTTGGGCAATCGGTGAAAAAGCGAGAGCATGAAAAAGGGCGACTCATCAAATGGAGGGCGCCCTTTCTCATGCTCTTCATATTGCTCTTCAGTCCTTCTGATGTTCCCTCTGCTGGCGGTAAAGGCTGTCAATCATGCTGTCGGCCAACGAGATATTGGGTACCAAAATATCATTGCAGTTCAACACCCCGGCCACGGTGAGAAACAATTCTGCGGCAGGCACGATAACGTCAGCCCGGTCGGCCTTCAAGCCATATTTCTCCATACGCTCCCTAAAGCTGAGCGGCTTCATGTCCTGATAAAGTTTGGTCAAGCTCTTCACAGGCAAGATATCCTTGCGCGCACCTTTGGGAGCCGTGTCGCGGTAGAGTCGGCAGAGCTTGTTGATATTACCACCCGACCCGATAATCGTGATGTCCTTATAGTTCTTGGCATATTCGGTCATATCCGTCTTCAACCGTTCCATGGTGTCTTCCTCCACCGCACCGCTCAGCATACGGATGGTTCCCACATTATAAGAATAGCTCCCCACCAGCTGTCCGTAGCTCATCATCGTTATCTCCGTACTGCCGCCGCCCACATCCATATAGGCATAATTGCCACCCACCACGTCGGCCGCCTCGATGGTGTTGTCGTAAAGTAATTGTGCCTCCTTGCGACCGTCGAGAATCTCCAGTTCGATACCCGTCTCCTTACGGATACGCTTCAAGATTTTCTTGCCGTTGGCGGCATCCCGCATGGCCGACGTGGCGCAGGCTCTGTAAGCCTTGACATGATAAAGCCTCATCAGATGCTTATAGCTCTTCATCATACACATCATCATGCGCTCACGCTCGTCGGACACCCGTCCTAAGGTAAACACATCCTTACCCAGACGGAGCGGGATACGCAGAAACAGCACCTTGCTGAACTCATAGTTTCCCACGGTGTCTTCATGCACGTTCTTTATCAGCAGACGTGCGCCATTGGAGCCAATGTCAATGGCTGCATAGTTGTCATTCTCCATATCAGTTTCTTATATTGTTCACTTCTTGTGCTTCCTTGAGATAGTCGAGATAGAGTTGTTCTTGCGAACGGAAGGGAGCTCCCGACTGCAGCTTGTTGGTGCCCAATCCGTCAACGATGCGTCCGTTTGACGTGTCCTTCAGTCCGTACTCCACGGTGCGGAGCAAGTCGCGCTGAAGGTCTTGGTCATAAACGGGAGTGAGTACCTCGATACGGTTTGTGAGGTTGCGGGGCATCCAGTCGGCACTGCCCAGGAAGTAGCGAGGCTCACCGCCATTGGCAAAGATAAGGATACGCGAATGTTCCAGATAACGGTCAATGATACCCACGGCACGGATATTCTCGCTCACCCCGGGCAGACCGGGAATGATGGAACAGTTGCCCCGCAGTACCATCTCAATCTTCACACCGGCCCGGGAGGCCTCATAGAGCTTGGCGATGACATCCACGTCGGTGACATGGTTGATTTTCATCTTCAGCCAAGCCTCCTTGCCGTCACGGGCATTTCTGATTTCGGTATCGAGCATACGCAGTATCTTGGGTTTCATCTCATTGGGCGACACCAGCAATTCCCTGAAGCGTACAGGTTTGAACGGCTTGGCGATAAAGTCAAACACCCGCTCCACTTCCCGCACCAGCGATGGGCGGGCCGTCATCATCAGATAGTCGGTATACACCTTGGCATTACCCTCATGGAAATTACCTGTACCCACACAGGCTATATCGCCACCACGGGCCTTGATGTGCACCAGCTTGGAGTGGACCTTCAAGCCCTCCACTCCGAAAATGACCCGGATACCGGCTTCCTGCATACGCTTGCTCCACTTGATATTGCTTTCCTCATCAAAACGGGCCAACAGCTCAATGACAACCGTCACCTTCTTGCCGTTGCGGGCCGCACACACCAAGGTCTTGACCACCTTAGAGTCCTTGGCCAGTCGATAGAGTGTGGCCTTGATTTCCTTGACCTCCGGATTGATGGCCGCCTCACGGAGCAGTCGGATAAAGCTATTGAAGGAGTGGTAAGGCACATGGACAAACCGGTCCTTGCGACGGATGGTGTCAAGGATGCTCTCCTGAGTCTCCAGTTCAGGCTTGACGATGGGCATCCACTTGGGATATTTCAGTTCACGCTTGCCACAATCCGGAAAAGCCAGCAGGTCCTTATGATTCTGATAACGCCCGCCACTCACGATAGTGTCGAGCTGGTCGATATTGAGCCGGTTCATCACCTTCTTCAACAAGTCCTTAGGCATACTTCCATCATAGATGACCCGGATGGGCTCACCGCTCTTACGGCTCTTCACGCCCTTGGCCACCTTCTGCAGCACACCAAAGTCAAGATCATTGTCCATCTCCATCTCCGCATCTTTGGTCACTTTGAAAGAATATGCCTCAAACGAGCATCTTCCGCCACCGATAAAGATAAGAGGCAGACAGAAGCGTATCACATCGTCGAGATACATGATATTATCATAACCGTCGCTGGGAGGCAATGTAACAAAACGTCCTTGCTCACGGTCGGGCACCTTGACGAGGGCATAGCTCACCTTGGGGCTGTCCTTACCGTCTTCCCATTGTGAGCGTTTCACTCCAAGATAGATACCATCCTCATTGATTTCCTTGACTTGCGAGAGCCATACGGGATTGGTCAATCCGTTGAGCCGGTCAAGATAAAGGAGCTTGATAAAGGCTTTCTGCTCTTCGTTCAAGTCGGTTTCATGGAGCAGGCGCACATGATGTTGTTTCAAATCATTGAGGACATCGCTTACAGCCTGCTCAAACTCCTTGTTATACAAAGTATTCAGCCGGTTGATTTCCTTGATGGTCTTCTGGGCCTGGTCCACATCGCGCTTTAAAGCCTTGTCTTTCGATGCGGCAATACGATTCAACGAAGCCACACGTACCCGGAAAAACTCATCCAGATTATTAGAATAGATTCCTAAAAACGAAAGTCTCTCAAGGGTGGGAATGTCAGTCTTCTGGGCTTCCTGAAGAATACGGTGGTTAAAGAACATCCAACTCAGGTCGCGCTCTACATAGGCCCGTTTTGTCATTTTGTCATTTTTATCCATGATGCGAAACAATTATTTCAATAGCTTAATTGATATTGGGTGCAAAGGTAGTTAACAGGTGTTACAACACTATTACAACCTGGTGACGTTTCGGTAACATCCACAACATGGGACAAGCATTTGACGGAAAAGCATGTTTTCTGACCGACTTTTCGTAACTTTGCACCTGAAATACAAACGACACGATATGATTAAGAGTTTATTTTTTGACATTGACGGCACTTTGGTCAGCTTCAAGACCCACGAGATTCCCCAATCCACCGTCAATGCCATTGCCCAGGCTAAGGCCAAGGGCGTGGGCATCTATATCTCCACAGGACGCCCCCTGTCCATCATCAATAACCTGAAAGCCATCGAACCTTACATCGACGGCTATATCACCACCAACGGGGCCTTGTGCCTGGTAGAAGGAACCACCGTATGCTGTAATCCGATACCCGAACAAGATGTGAAGACGCTGATCCATGATGCCGACGTGAACGACTACACCGTGCTGGTGGTGGGCGAGAAGGATGTAAGACTGTATAATCCCAAGCCCATTTTCCACGAGGTGTTCTACCAGCAACTCAACGTGACCACCATCGACACCACCCTGCCGGCCATGCCCGTCATACAGACGCAACGCATCTTGCAGTTTACGCCTTTCTTTCCTGAAAGCCATGAGGCCCAGCTGATGGAACAGTTGCCGGGATGCGTGTCGGGACGATGGCATCCCGCCTTCACCGATATCACGGCCCGGGAGGCCGACAAAGGTAAAGGACTCATGGCCATGGCCCACTATCTGGGACTGGACCCGTCGGAAACCATGGCGTTTGGCGACGGGGGCAACGACGTGGCCATCTTGCGACAAGCCGGTATCGGAGTGGCCATGGGCAACGCCGGGACAGAAGCCCGGCTGGCGGCTGACTATGTCACAACCTCCGTTGATGACGACGGAGTGTTGAACGCCCTGAAATATTTCCATGTCATCTGACA
>CALGHW010000096.1 GCA_937916075.1 uncultured Prevotella sp. | reverse complement strand
CGTTAGTGCCCGACAGGCTCTCGAAGCGTGTGTTGGCGAACATGCCGTGGAGCGAGTGACCAAACTCGTGGAGGAAGGTTTGCACCTCACCCAGCGTGAGCAGTGCCGGCTTGTCGTCGGTGGGCTTGGTGAGGTTCATCACCACGCTCACGTGGGGGCGCACGTTTTCTCCGTGCCGGTCAATCCACTGTCCCTGGTATTCAGTCATCCAGGCGCCGCCCTGCTTGCCTTTGCGGGGGTGGAAGTCGGCGTAGAACACGGCCAGGTAAGAACCGTCCTTGTCGAACACCTCATAGGCTTTCACGTTGGGGTGGTATACGGGGATGTCAGGATTCTCCTTAAAGGTGATGCCGTAGAGTCGTGTGGCCAGGCCAAACACGCCCTTGATGACATTCTTCAGCTCAAAATACGGGCGGAGCATCTCGGCGTCGAGGTTGTATTTCTCCAGCTGGAGCTTGTGTGAATAAAAGCTGAAGTCCCATGGTTCCATCTTGAAGTCTTTGCCCTCCATGGAGCGTGCTTTCTTTTCTACCGCTGCCACCTCTTTGAGGGCTGTGGGGCGATAGGCGTCCACCAGGTTGTTGAGCAGCTGATAGACATTGCGCTTGTTGGAGGCCATGCGGCGTTTGAGCACATAGTCGGCATAGGTCTTGTAGCCCAGCAGTTGGGCTATCTCCTGCCGCAGGTTGATGAGCCGCTTGCATATTTCGATGTTGTTTTCCGCGTTGTCGTGGGTACACTCCGTGTTCTTGGCCATATACATCTGTCGGCGTAGCTCGCGGCGGCAGCTATGGCTCATAAACGGGCCGAAGCTGGGGTAGTCGAGGGTGAACACCCAGCCTTCCTTGTGCTGCTCCTTGGCAGTCTGTGCGGCGGCCTCGCGCGAGTTGTCGGGCAGTCCTTCCAGATCGGCCTCGTCGGTGATATTGAGCGTGAAGGCTTTGTTTTCCTTGAGCAGGTTTTGTGAGAACTGGAGGGAGAGCATGCTGGCCTCTTCGGTAAGCCGGCGCAGTTTCTCTTTGTCCTTGTCGTTGAGCAAGGCGCCGCTTCTTACGAATCCTTCATAGGAGTCGTCGAGCAGTTTTTTTTCTTCGGGTGTGAGGATGCGGTGGTGGGTGTGTACGTGGCGGATGCGCTCAAAGAGCTTTTTGTTCAGGCGCACGTCGTTGGCGTGCTGTGTGAGTATGGGTTGTATCTTTTGGGCCAGGGCGTCCATCTCGTCGTTGGTCTCCGCGCTGAGCAGATTGAAGAACACGGTGGACACCTTCGACAGCAGGTCGTAGTAGCCGTCGTGGTCTTCATCCTGGTTGAGGATGGTGTTGTCGAACGTGGGTTTGTCAGGGTTGTTGACAATCTTGTCTATCTGCTCATTGTCACGGCGTATGCCTTCCATGAAAGCCTCCTCGTAGTCTTCCATGCGGATGCGGTCGAAGGGTACTGTCTCATGGGGGGTGTCGTATTTCTCAAAGAAGGGGTTTTTGTGTTCCTGTATGTCTTTTTTTACCTCTATGTTGCTTTCTTCTGCCATAAAAATCTTTCACTTGTTATATTTACGTAAATACGGTGCAAATATAAGTATTTTTCTTGAGACATCCAAATCAGAGGTAGGGATTTTTGGCCATGCCGGAAGGGGTGGCTGGTTTGCAGGGTGTCCGGATATTTGGCGGCAGGGCGGCAGGGTGGGCGTGTTGGGGAACAATCAGGCTGTTTCGGACTGTGTGTCGGCTTTGCCGGTGGGGGTGGCAAGACATTCTATTTTTGGAATTTCTATTCTTCCGCGCGACAGGGTCAACAGGCCGAGATGTTGTAGCCGGTTGAGGGCCTGTGAGGTGTCTAACCTACTGTCGTTCATCTCGTTGGAAAGCCGCTTCATGAGAATGTCAAAGCGCTTGGCCCCGAACGGAATAAGGCAGTGGCTTGTGAAAAAACGCTTGATGCGGTCATCGAGCGACAGGGGGGCTGTGGCCCATTGCTGGTCGTGGAATTTCTGAATGTGGGTAGTGAGCACGTTCATCAGGTTCATCCTGAACACGACAAATGTTTCCGTGAGCCTCATCAGCTCATGCTTGTCGATGGTGATAAAGCTGCAGGGTGATGTGGCTGTGTATTGGTTGGTAAACTGTTGGTGTAGACCGAAGAGGCGTTCCAACTGAAAGGTGGCGGGAGCTTCCGTCCATTCGTGTACGGCATATTCCTCATGGTCGGCAACAGTTGTCATTTCCATAAGTCCGTCGGTGAGCATGTAGAGGCGGTCACACACCGTCCCCTTGCAGACTATCGTCTCGCCAGGGTTGAACTTTAGGAAGTCAAACTTGGTGTGGGCGACTATCTGCGTGAGGTCGTTGTAGCCCAGTCCCTGAAACAACGGGAACTGGAGCAGCTTGTCGTATAGTTGAAACACGTGGCTTTGCGTTTCCACTCTATTCCTGTTTTTTGCTGATGATTTTCTTTTTCAGTGAGGGAGAGAACCACACGGCGTTTCTCCCGTTGGCATCTGAGTAGATGAAGTAGGCCATCAGCTCGGGATGCCGTTTCAGCACGGCCTTGGCTTTGTCCAGTCCCATCACCATGAAGGAGGTGGCGAAAGCGTCGGCTGTTGCGCAGTCGGGGGCG
>CALGHW010000095.1 GCA_937916075.1 uncultured Prevotella sp. | reverse complement strand
AGATTGGTATTAGCAGTAGTAGCCATGTTGAGTATGACCATGGCATTCGCAGACACAGAAAATGTTGCCAATGTGAACAACGCAAGTGCATACGACATGAAGGTGGACATCCGCAAGCTCGGAGAGACATTAGGCTTGACGCTCGATCAGATGGAGAGCGTGGCCGACGTTTATCACACCTTCTGTGGCGAGATGATGGTGGCCGGCCAGTCGGCCCGCGACGAGCGTCAGGGCTTGGTGGAAAAGGCTGTGGACAAGGACTTGAAGTATATGAAGTACATCCTCACGCCCAACCAGTATCGCAAGTATGAGCTGTTGCTCACCACTACGCTCAGCAACCGTGGCTTGAAATAAGTCGGCCCCTTTGCTGATAAAGCTTTGAGATTTATTTAGATTTGCATAATTGTGGGACTGTGGCCTTCGTGAGAAGACCACGGCCCTTTTTTGTGATATGAATGTTGGGGCATTTCATGTTTTTTCCTTACTTTTGCAGGCAGAATCATGATAGACAACACCAAGAGATGAAGCTGCAACATATCATTATATCATTCTTTGTCCTCGCAGAAGGGCCTGTCTGTGGCGTCTTTGCCCAAAGTGGGAAGATGTCGCCTTGGGTGCGCCAGGCAGTCCTGAAGGAGGAAAATGTAGATGAAAGTATCGGCCTGGTTCAGCCAGCGGGAGTCTTTCGTCAGTGTGGACAGCAGGGTGACGGTCCGTCAATCTGTGCCTTTGTGCAATTTGACGGCGACGAAGCCTGTGAGTCCTTGGCTGCCAATGGCTGTCAGGTTGTTGACCGTCAGGGCGATATCGCTGTCGTGATAATTCCTCGTCACCGTTTGCGTGCGTTGGCCGCCTGTGCTTCCGTCCGTCGTATTGAGGCCAGTAGGCCCTGTGGATTAGCGATGGACACGGTGCCTGCGGTTGTCCGGGCTTTGGATGTGTATGCCGGCACCCGGTTGCCCCAAGCCTATACAGGTCGTGGTGTCGTCGTGGGCGTGATGGATGTGGGATTCGACCTTACTCATCCCAACTTCTATGACTGTATGGCCCATGCCTACCGCGTCAAGGCCTTTTGGGACCAACTGTCCAGGGATACGGTTGGCAGTGGGATGCCTGTGGGGCGGGATTATGCCGACCAGGCATCCATTCTTTCCGTCCAGCACTCTGTCGACGGATATATCCAGACCCACGGCACCCACACGCTTGGCACAGCCGCCGGCAGTGGCTGGCAGTCACCTTATCGGGGAATGGCGTATGAGAGCGACTTGTGTCTGGTCAGCAATGCGGTGAGTGAGGATATCGCCTTGATAGATTCCGCTGACCTGTACAAGTATACCTCGGCTACGGATGCCTTGGGATTCAAGTATATCTTTGACTATGCCGAGGCCCACGGGCTACCCTGTGTGGCTTCTTTCAGTGAGGGCTATCGGCTGCGTTTCGACGATGATGACCGTCTCTATGCCGAATACCTCGACCGTCTTACCGGTCCTGGTCGCATCATCGTGGCCTCGGCAGGCAACGAGTCGGTGCACCGTGGCTATTTTTCCAAACCCAGTGGCACTGCTTCAGCCGGTTCTTATCTTTATGTCAACGCCAATACCGGTGAGGTTTCTGTCAGTGGCCGAGGCCATTTTACAGTTAGTCTCATGCTTTATGAGGGCGAGCGTGCCGACCATCAGTCCGGAATGTTGTCCGCTGGACTCCACCGTCAGTGTTCCTTTTGTTACTGCTTCCGGTCGCAAGGCGGTAGATGTTACCGTCAGCCGTTATTTGTCGGCCTTTGATGCGGGGACCACCGTGCTTGATGTTGCTTTGCGGGGCGACACCTTGTTGCGTGCGACGGCCTATCCGCTGGCTTTTACCATCCAGGGATCCGATGCCGAAGCCGAGGCCCGTTTGGTGTCGTCTGAGTCGGTCTTTATCAATCGGGATACCCCTGCCCCTTGGACGGATGCCACCATCTTCCGCAACACCTTGGTGCCCGGTTGTTTTCCAGGGGTGGTCACTGTGGGGGCTACGGTCCACCGCACGGGGTATGTCAACATTGACGGGCAATATGTGGACAACTCGCAGCCGGGGCGCAATGACGGCGTGCGTTCGTATTACTCCTCGATAGGACCTGCCGTTGACGGCACCTGTAAACCTGACGTCATGGCGCCGGGCAATAATGTCATCTCGTCCTGCAACAGCTTTTATATGGAACGTCATGTCGACAGTGTCCACGACCGGGAGGCACTCGTCTCTTGCTTTGATTTCCAGGGGCGCACCTACGGGTGGAATGTCAATACCGGCACGTCGATGTCGGCGCCGGTGGTAGCTGGAGCGGTGGCCTTGTGGCTTCAGGCTTGTCCTACGTTGACGGCGGCTGACGTGAAGCGTGTGTTGGCCCGCACTGCTCGTCATCCCGACACGTCGCTTGACTATCCCAACAACTATTATGGCTATGGTGAGATAGATGTTTATCGGGGGCTATTGGATATCTTGGGGTTGGATGCAGTGCCAGGACTGTCGGCCAGCCAGCCCGTGGGGGTGTCTGTCAGCCTGTTGTCATCAGGGCAGATGGTTCTTTCGTTTGTCCGCCGTCCGTTGGGTCCTGTCCTGTTTACGTTGTATCGTCTAGACGGAGTGGCGGTGTGCAGCAAAAGGCTTGTTCCGGCTGATGGCTTGTGCCAGTCGGTGGCCTTGCCTCCCTTGCCGGCAGGAGTCTATGCCGTACAGTTGTCATCTTCCGAGAGTGATTTCACGGGGTCGTTGCTTGTCAGGGTGCCATGACCGGCGACTGTGATGAAAACGGGAGGTGGCCACTCTGCAGGAAGCGACGGCAGGGTCCGGTAAGAAATGAAAACGAGAACGAAGTAAAAAATAGAAGTGTATGAAAAAGAATTTTAAGTTATGGATGTTGGCGGTCGTCATGGTCCTTGCGTCATGTGGCACCACCAGCACGGTGCCCATCACAGGGCGCAGACAGCACCTGTTGGTCAGCGACGAGCAGGTGCTTTCATTGAGCAACCAGCAGTATCAGCAGTACATGCAGACGGCCAAGCGTTCCACCAATGCCACCAACACGGCCATGGTCAAGCGAGTGGGGGAGCGGTTGGCCTCGGCCGTGGTCACCTATCTGAAGCAACATGGCCTGGCCAGCGAGGTGTCCCAGTATCAATGGGAGTTTAATCTGGTGCAAGACCAGAATGTCAACGCTTTCTGTATGCCTGGCGGCAAGATTGTGGTCTATGAGGGCTTGCTGCCCGTCACTCGCGACGAGGCTTCGCTGGCCATTGTGTTGGGGCATGAGATAGCCCATGCCGTGGCCAAACACTCGGCCGAGCGTATGAGCAACCAGGTGCGCCAGCAGTATGGCGGCCAGATTTTAGGGTCGGTGCTCAGTGGTGCAGGAGTCAGTACGGGCTGGCAGCAGATAGGAGCCTCTGTCTTTGGGCTGGGTTCAAGCATCGGTTCGGCGGCCTATTCGCGCAATCAGGAGAGTGAGGCCGATCATCTCGGACT
>CALGHW010000094.1 GCA_937916075.1 uncultured Prevotella sp. | reverse complement strand
CGCATGATGGTCAACGCAGGCCGAAGCCGCAGTATGGGTGTCGAGGCAGCCCTTCGGGGCAGTGCGGTGACCGACCGTCTGCAGTGGGCCGCTACCTATAGTTTCACACACTCCACCTTCCGCAAATATACGGAAGAGACAGGGCGTGGCGATGCACTTTCTGTGGTAGACTATCGAGGTAAGCGGGTGCCCTTTATCCCTTGTCATGCGTTCAGTGGCCAGGCCGACTGGCTTTTCCCCGTGGCCCAGTGCGGTTTTTTGCGCAGTGTCACGGTGGGAGCCAACATCACGGGATGTGGACAGACGTGGTGGGATGCCGCCAACACGGTGAGCCAGAAGGTGTATGCCGTATTGGGCGCTCATGTAGCCTTGAGTTTGGGTCGTCTGGTGACGGTCAATTTGTGGGGCCGCAACCTGACGGACACTCGCTATGCCACCTTCCTGGTCAACAGCAGTGTTGATGGCGTTAGCCGTTCTTTTGCCCAGCGCGGCAATCCCTTGCAGGTAGGTATAGACCTCAGTATCAAGGTGTTTTGATTTTACGGAGAAAAGCGGAGATAACCATCTTTCCTCAGCGATATGAAAAAGCGGCCACAAAGACTCAAATGTCTTCGTGGCCGCTTTTGTGGTCATAAGAAGTCACTTTGCAGTAAGGGCTGTCTGTTCCTTATTCCGCTTTTGTCGATGCCATCCGTTTCAGTTCCTTTCTGAACCTTGTCCAATAGAGCAGTCCGGCAACGGAGAGTCCTACCGGGAAGGCGGCCCAGATACCTAAGATACCCAGTTGGAAAGAGAAGCCCAGGGCATATCCTAAGGGCAGACTGATGACAAAGTAGGCG
The DNA here is from genome assembly GCA_937916075.1 of uncultured Prevotella sp. Taxonomy (GTDB): domain Bacteria; phylum Bacteroidota; class Bacteroidia; order Bacteroidales; family Bacteroidaceae; genus Prevotella. The sequence goes on along the minus strand of CALGHW010000094.1, from coordinate 2,661 downwards.
ATGAAGGCATAGGTTACCATCGGTTTGACACAGGCAATGCCGCGCAAGGCGTTGGCAAAGGTGTATTGCAGTCCGTCGCCAGCCTGGTAGACGATGAGCACGATGATGAGCATGGCCACGGTATGCTGCACTTCCACATTGTCGGAAAACAGGCCGCCGATATGGTGGCGGAAGAGCAGTACCGGCACCGACATCACGGCGGCGATGCCAAGCACCAGCCGGAAACCGTCGCCGGCATTGGCCTTGACGGCTGTCCAGTCCTTTTGGCCCACAAAATGGCTGATGCGGATGGACATGGCCGAGGCCAGTCCCGACAGTACAAGATAAAACAGCTGTGACACCGTGATCATCACCTGATGGGCCGCTAAGGCGATGGTGCCGAGCCAGCCCACCATTACGCAGCTCAGGCTGAAGGCGGCTGTCTCCATACCCAGTTGCAGGGCCACGGGCCATCCAAGTCTGTTCATCTCCCGGAAATCCTCCCGGTTGATGTGTCCGGATACGATGTCATTGCGGAATGTGCGGTAGTGGCTGTCTGTGAGGATGATTGCAGCCAGGGCCAGTGCCATGAGGATGCGGGATCCCAAGGTGGACAGGCCGGCTCCAAGAAGTCCCAGTTCCGGGAAGGGGCCTACGCCGTAGATGAGCAGCCAGTTGAAGAGAATGTTGAACAGGTTGCCGCCCACCATCACCCACATGGGTACCTGAGTGCGCCCGATGCCGTCGAAAAACTGTTTCAGCGTGTTGAAAACACCGACAAAGAGTACGGAGACTAAGTTGACGAGAAAGTAAGGGCGGATGAGCGAGAGCAGTTCGTCGGGCTGTCCGATACGTCCCAAGTTGAAATAGAGCACCGTCATGCAGCCGACGAGCATCACGCCGATGAGCATATTGGCCACGAGCGAGTTTTTCACCTTTTGTCCTATCTCGTGCTTGTGGTTCATGCCGAAGAGCCGTCCCACGATGGGCGTGAGTCCGTAAGAGAATCCGAGATAGAAGAGCAATACCAGTCCGTAGACATTGTTGACCAGTCCGGCGGCGGCCAGTTCCTGTGTGCTGTGGTGCCCAATCATCAGTGTGTCGGCAAAGCCCAGTACGATGGTGCCGAGCTGTCCGACGATGATGGGGATGCCGATGGTGAGTAATGAATGATAATGGTGGCGGGATGTTGTATTTTCGAGGTTGTTCATGAAGTGAGGTGTTTTTTTACATGAAAAGAAAGGAGCCAAGCGCATGGGGTTGACTCCTTTCTTGGGTGGTGTAAATCGTCAGTTCCTTTCTTTAGAAGATAGGTTCACCGATACATCCGTTGGGAGCCTGGATATGCAGCAGAGCGGCCACGGTGGGAGCGATGTCAGGCATATTGCAGCGCTTGGTGGAGGCTCCGTGCTTGATGCCCCATCCCATGAACACCAAGGGGATGTGGGCGTCATAGTTGTTCCACATGCCATGGGTGGTGCCGGTTTTCCATCCGTTGTAGAAGCAAGGCTTGGTGATGATTTGCACACCGCCGCTGCGCTCACGGTTGTAGCCGTTGATGATGCGTTCCTTGATTTCGGTAGGGATGGTGGCTGTGCTTACCTTTTCCATGTCGCAGGCATAGAGCACGTCGGGCTGGTGCTTGAGCACGTTGACTGCAATGTCTTTGATAGCCTCATAGTCCAGACTGTCTTTCTCGATGCGCTCCGTGTCGAAGAACACCTGATAGTTCATCACAGCCTTTACCAGTCCTGCTTCTTGTGGGTATCTCACTCTTAACGCACTGTCAATGCGGGCCTGTGCGTCCTTTTCGCTCCATATTCCGGCCGGGATGCGCTGGTCCTGCAGATACTTGTGGTTGTCCATGCCGGCATGGTCGGCGGTGAGGAACACCAGGTAGTTGCCCTTGCCCACCTTTTGGTCGAGATAGGTGAGAAATTCGGCTATCTTTTTGTCCAGTCGCAGATAGGTATCCTCAATCTCGATGGCCCGGATGCCCACTTGGTGGCCGATGATGTCGGTTGATGAGCAACTTACGGCCAGCAGGTCGGTCTCGTTGTCTGCTCCCAGTCCCTCGCCCTCAACGGCGGCCATTGCCATGTCGAAAGTGATGTCGTTGCCGAAGGGCGTGCTGCGCAGAATCTTGTAACCATACTTCTTGGAGAGTCCCGGCAGGTCGAGTGGCAGGGTGGCCTTGACCCCGTTTACCACGCCTCCTTCATAAGGAGTGTCGTCAGCCGTGCTTTCCTTGTAGGTGTCGATAGGGTAGAGCGTGTTCCAGGGCTTGCTCAGATATTGGTCGCTTTTGTGCTGGTCGTTGAAGCTTTTCACCCATTGTGGCAGTTGGTCCATATAGTAGGTGCTGGTGATGAAGCGTCCGGTGGCGTCGTCAAACCAGAAAGCCCCGTTGGGGTTGTGGCCTGCCGGCAGGATGGAAGCCCGGTCCTTGAGTGCCACGCCAATCACCTTGGAGCGGTTGTTGGTAGCCAGCCGGAGCTCGTCGCCGATGGTGTTGACCATCAGGTTGCGCGGTGACATCTGTCCGGCTCGGCTGGTGGTGCCCACGGGCTTCACGGTTGCGTCGTCCGTGCAGTACACCTTCTTGCCATTGAGCATGAAGTTGTTTCCGGCGATGCCGTGGATAGACGGCACGCTGCCGGTGTATACTCCCGTGTGGCCTAC
>CALGHW010000093.1 GCA_937916075.1 uncultured Prevotella sp. | reverse complement strand
CAAACGCTCAGTAGGAAACTTTGAAGAAATATCTTTATATTTCAACACTTATTTTTCAACCATACAGGTTGCATTTATTTCACGAACAAGGCTTTTAAGGCTTCAACGAATAAGTTTGCGTATATATGTTTCCATAGGCATCCTGAGCTTTGACCGTGACTCTCCGGGCCGACGGCGAAGGATGACAAGAGAAGAAATGATTGGTACGGCGCGGGGTATAGTCGGCCGTGGCCAGCCGTCCGTCCAGCCAAGCCAGATAGTCGGGATCAAAGCTGTGCATCTGCCGCATGGCGCCCATTTCCTTTCCGTCTTCACTCCAGCTCACCTGCCACCGGGTATCCCAGTTCCATATCTTGCAGCACAAATCATTGGGACGGTCGGCGATGGTTCCCGGGGCATACAACTTCATCTGGCAATTCATATCCATGCCCGTGGCCTTATAGTGTTGCTGCCACCGGGTACTGTCGGTCTCTATCACGTGATAGCCGTTGGGGGTGCCGTCGCCACTGACATCGGTTTCCCAAAAATAACCGCAAATGGCCCCCATATTATACTCCCACAGCCCATCAGACAGGCATGAAGTGGTATTGGTGTGCAGGTGTCCACTGAAGACGGCCGCATTAAACGGCTTACCCAAAAGCATGGCTTTCAGCTCGTCACCGCCTTCGGTAAGCCGTCCTGACCCGGGAAACATCAACGGTGCGTGCATCACGACAAACACATTGGTATTCTGCTGGAGCACCACTCCTAACAAGGTGCGCAACCACTGCATCTGATGCCCTTGGACAAGCGAGTTGGTGTAGCGCTTATAACCAGTGTATTTGATGTCGTTGAGCACCACATAGCAAGCATCGCCCAACATAAACGCATAATACGTCGGGCCAAAGTCGGCCTCATAGGGGGCGGCATAATTGGTAGTGTCAGTGGGAGTGACATACTTGTCATAATCATGGTTGCCGATGACAGGGTAGCAGGGTATCCCCAACTGGCGGACAAACTGTTTCACGTCTGCATTGCGTCCATACACGTCCCATGTCAGGTCTCCGGCGATAAACATGGCTTGCTGGCGCCCTGTATGGTCCGTTAGCAGTTTCTGCATATCGGGCAGGGTTTCCGTGAAGAGGCGCTGCCGGTCTCGATCAGTGTCCAACTGGGTGTCGGCACCGGCTATCATGAGTGTCTTCCGCGCGTCACCCTGCATGGGATAGAGCACAAAGTTATAACGCTTCTGTGTGTCTTTCAGCCGCTGGTAAAACTGCGGTATGCCCGTCGAATAGTCACACACAAAGCCTTTAGGCGTAAGCAGATACACGAAGTGGGAATCATCGGGTGCGTCGAGCGTGTAGCGGCCCCGGCTGTCTGTATAGGCAAAGTGCAGTCCGTCGGTCACCACCACGTCATGCATGGGTTTTCCTCCGGTAGTCACCACTCCTTCTATCTCGCGGGCCTGTAAGGTCGGTGCCACCGCCCAAAGAGCCAAGCAAAAAGCCGACAGGCGCCAAAATCTGCTCTTATTTTGATTCTGTTTCATACAACAATATTGATTGACATAAGTATATACAGGCATTTACTCCCACCACAACGGTGTGTTGATGTCATCTTTTCCGCCCTGTTGCTGGAGGGCTTCCTGCAGACGGGCCTTGTTGACGGCCTGCTCCGTCTCAGGATAATAGAAGCGTGAGGGTATCTCGCCCGGTGTCGGGTTACGGTTGTCTAAAGGCATTGCCTGGACAGGCAGATGGGTGCGCAGGAAGTCAAGCCAGGCCTCATAGCCCACCATGAAGTTGGCCAGCCACTTTTGCGTGAGAATCTGCTCTATGCCTTTGGCGTCATCATAGGCCACTGCCGGCTGTTGCAGATACTGTGCCGTAGCTGCGTCGCTGATGCCATATTGTTTCATGGACAGGCGTATGGCCTCTGTATAGCATGCGGCGGCATCACCTTGCGCCCATCCGCGGGCTATGGCCTCAGCCTGCAACAGCTTCACCTCGGCGGCATTGATAAGGGTTGCCTCGGCGGCATCGGGGGTGTTGCGGTAGAGTGTGCCCAGCATTGACACCCGGCTCTCATTGTAGTCGAGTGCCTTGAGCGACGTGGCCGAACACCCGTTGGGCACACCGGCCCATACAGGCTGTCCAGCCTGTACCGACTCGACTGTGGGCTGGAACCATACGGCCTGCCGGGGGTCGGAAGTGGCATTCAGTCGGTCGGCCATCTCCTTGCTCTCCCGGTAATAGTCGAAACTGCCCGAACGCATCTCATACACCGGGCAGCGGTTGGGAGTGGATGCCAAGAAGGGCAGTGACAGGTTGTCGTCGTTGCTGTCCATCAGGGGCTTTGCCATACAGTCGGACAACATGGCGTCGAAATTACTGATTTCGGCCCGTCGGTTGCTGACGCGCATCAGATAGCGCAGCCGCAGCGAGTTGGCCAGCTTGCGCCATCGGGTGCGGTCGCCGCCATACACCACGTCGGAGGGCAATGCGTCGGTGCCGTCGGCCAGCATCTGGTCGGCTTTCTGCAAAAGGGCCAGGATACCGTCGGCTCCCAAATATATATCGCGCTGGTTGTCGTATACAGGATGTATTTCCGCGCCTCCCTGTGCCGCCTGACTGAAGGGCACGTTGCCCCAATGGTCGGTGAGCTGTGCGGCACAGTAGGCCTTGAGGATATAGCCTATGGCCTCGGATGAGGGCAGGTTTTTCTGCTGGGCTGTACCAATCAGGTCGTTGAGGTTGACAAGACTTTCATACAGCGAGTTCCAGGTGCTCTCGTCGGTGCCGAAATTGTATTGTTCGGCATCGTTATAGTTGGTCAGGGCTACTTGGTGGGCCAGGGCCGCACCGGCGTCATAGTTGAACTGTGCCTGTATGAGGATGCGCAATTGGGGGTTGAGCAACAGTTCCACACTGGCCTGAGTCGGTGCGTTGGGGTCAGTGTTCATACTGCCGAAATTGTCTGTACAGGCGGTGAAGGCGGCGGTCAAGACCAGGGCAGAGAGTCCTGCCTTGACATTCCGCCAGGTATTGGATATAGTCATGATACTTGCTTTCTAAAAAAAACGGTTTAACATATTGTTTTTTCCTTAAGTCCGTCTGAGGGTCAGAAGGAGGCATGGATGGAGAAGCCCAGACTGCGGGTTGAGGGGTATGACATCTCCTCCACACCGGGAGTCACGGTGTTGCCCTCATAGGTCACGGCCTCGGGGTCCACCATGTCCTGTCCCTTGGTCCACATCCACAGGTTGCGTCCCACCAGGCTCACGCTGAGGGCTGTGAGGGGAGTGTGGCTGAGCCAGCGTTTGGGAATGTCGTAGCCCAGGCTTACCTCACGCAGTTTGAGGAAGGTGGCCGAAAAGGTGGACTGGGTCTCGTGGTAACGGCGGTAGAGGTTGCGGTAATAGTCGCGGGGCGACACCTGCTTGGTGTTGGGCACATAGGTGCCGGTGGTCACGTCGAAACACTCGCCCTGCACCACCATATGTTCGGGAGTGCGGTCTTCGGTCTGCTTCAACACACCCGACTCCATGCCCATGCCAAAGGTACGGCTCACGAAGATGCCTCCTTGGTGCCAGTCGAGCAAGAACGACAGGCTGAAGCCTTTGTATTTGATGCTGTTATGCCATCCCAAGATAAAGTCGGGGTTGTAGTTGCCCAACTTCACCAGAGTGGGGTCGGCCACAGGCAGTCCGCTCTCATCCACAAGGATGCTGCCGTCAGGAGTATGCTTGAATCCGGTGCCATAGAGATTGCCCATCTTCTCGCCTTCCTTGGCGATGGCATAGACGCGTGCGTCCTGGTCTGAGTAAATGGCGCACCAGGCATAGACATACTGGTCGTAGCCATCGGCTATTTTCTCCACACGCCCCACGTTATGCGAGAAGTTGAAGCGCGACTCCCAGGTGAGCGAGTTGCTCAGGCGCAGCGGTGTGACGCCGAGCGACAGCTCCACGCCCTGATTGCGTATGTCGCCGGCGTTGACATAGCGCGACGAGTAGCCGGTGGTGTTGGAGATAGGTATCACCACAATCTGATTGCGGTTTAAGGTATTGTAATAGGTGAAGCCCAGCGAGAGGCGGTTGTCCAGCAGGTTGAGGTCGGTGCCCACCTCCCAAGAGTGCATCCGCTCGGGCTTGAGGTCGGAGTCGGCCAAGGTTGAAGGCAATTGTATGCCCGATATAGAACCGTATTTTGCGGAATAGGCATAGGCGTTCTGCAGGCGGTAGGGGTCGGTGTCGGTGCCCACTTCGGCATAGCCCACACGCACATTCCAGTAATTGACCCACCGGGGCAACTTGAGCACGTCGCTCATCACGGCACTGAGGCTCACCGAGGGATAGAAGTAAGAGTTGTGGCCACTGCCGTCAGTCCGGGTGAGTGCGCTCGACCAGTCGTTGCGGGCCGTGACGTTGAGGAAGAGCCAGTCACGATAGGACAGTTGGCCCGTGAAGAGGAGGCTGTTGATGCGCTTGCGGGTGTCGCGCTGCTGATAGTCCACGTTGCCCGAGGCGTTGCCCAGGTTATATACACCGGGCACGGACAGTCCGTTGGCGAATCCATAGTCATAGCGGCTCTTCTGCACCATGGCGTTTGCGCCGCCGGTGAGGTTGAAGGCCAGGTCGTAATTGATGTTGCCGCTGTATTGCAGCAATACGTCGGTGTTCCACTCCGAATCATACACATTTTCACGCTTGTAGGCGCCTGTGGGAAACCGCTGTGTGCTGTAGGCACGGCGGCTCTGGCGCAGTTCGCCCGAGTAGTCGATGCCGGTACGTGCCGAGAGGGTGAGGTTAGGCAGCAGGTCATACGACAACATGATATTGCCAAACATACGGTCCTTGGTAAATCCGTTGGTGTTCTCATACATGGTGAAGAAGGGATTGTCGTTCCACCCGCTGTTGGTGTGATATTGTTTCAGTCCCTCATAACCGCGCTGCCAGTACTCGCGCTCGGCGTCGATGTTCATGTTGCGGGCGCACCAGGCAAAGAGATACATCGGGTTCTCGGGTCCATAGCCCATACTGGGGCGGTTGGTGCTCTCCGAGCGTGTGTAGGTCACAGAGGCCTTGCCGTGGAAGCGGTCGGTAAAGTCGTAGGCTGTGTTGAGGCTGAAGGTGTTGCGCTTCAGATCCACGTTGGGGATGGTTCCCTTGCTGTACAGGTTGGTGTATGACAGGCGCATGCTGCCCTTGCTATTGCTGGCGCTGAGGGCGATATTGGTGTTTTGGGTGACGCCTGTGTTGAAGAAGTCGCGCACGTTGTCTGGATGAGGCACCAAGGGAGTGGGGGTGATGGGGGCGCCATTGCGGGCCAGCACGTCGCCGCCACGCAACTGTTCGCCATTGGGACCCGTGGAAGGCGAGTCATACTGCGGCACGAGCGAACCGTCCATCAGGCGGCCCCACGACATATCCTGCTGGTCCTGGGTGCCGTGTCCGTTGTTGCCGTCCCAATACTCAAACTCGCCGTTGGCTCCCTGACTCCAGGTGTCCTGGTACTTAGGCAACCGGGCCACGGTCTCAAAGGTGGTGGTACTGTTGACGTCCACCTTAAACTTCTGCTTGTCGCGCCCGCTCTTGGTCGTGATGAGAATGACGCCGTTGGCCGCCCGTGAACCGTAGAGTGCGGCAGCATTGGCACCCTTTAGTACAGTCATCGATGCAATGTCGTCGGGATTCAGCTCTCCGGCCCCGTTGCCGTAGTCTATCTCCTGTGGGGTTCCGGCCAGGTTGGTATAGGTGTTGTTGTTGATGGGCACCCCGTCCACCACATACAAGGGCTGGTTGTTGGAACTAAACGAACTCTCGCCACGGATGATGACGCGCGACGAACTGCCAGCGCCGCTGTTGCCAGCGGTAATCTGCACGCCGGCCACCTTGCCTGTAAGCTGGTTGAGCACGTTGGTCTCGTTGCCCACACTCAAGTCGGCGGCCTTGATTTGGTCGGTGGCATAACCCAGGGAACGCTTGTTGCGCTTGATGTTAAGGGCGGTCACCACCACCTCGTCCACTTTCTGCATATCTTCACTCAAGGCTATGTTCATCGTGCCGACACCTTGCCTTACCTTTTTCGTCACTGGATGGAAACCGATATAAGAGTAGGTGAGGGTACCGCCGGCCGGCACCTGTATGGAATAGTTGCCGTCCACGTCGGTCACTGCGTTTTTTTGGGTTCCTTCCACGGTGATGGTGGCACCTATGATGGGTTCCTTGCCGTCGGTCACCTTACCTTTGACCATGACGCTCTGCGCCGATGCCGAAAGGTAAGCCAGCGACAGACCGCCCAGAATGAGAATTCGTTTCATTTTTCTGATTTTAAATTTCTTCTTTCGTTATTCTGAATACTTCCGTACTTGCTTTTTACTGGTCGAGCGCCACCGTGTTGAAAATGGCTATCTGCCTGTTGTAGTCCTTGCGGGCGTCATGGAGCGCTTTCTCAAAGGCTTCACTCTCGTCGTCATAGAAGGCGGCCAGCGCCACACGGGCCACATGGTGTAAGGTGGCCTTGGCCTTGGCTTGCTCGTCGGGATGGGTCTTGACGGCCTTTTCCAGTCCCTTGCGGATGTTGCGCACAGCGTTGTAGAGATCCACCTTGTGGGTCACGGTGCGCTGCATGCTTTCGCCCGGCACCACCTCCTCGCGGGTGAAGGTGCAGTCCTTCAGCTTCCGCTCCATACAGACGGTCTCGCGGCTGGCCAGCCCGTCGGCGTCCAAATCCTTGTAGACCTCGTCGGCAGTGGGTGCTGCCACACTCAGGAATGTGTACTTGGCCGTCGGCGCGGCTGACTTCGCCTCGTTGCCATGACCGTCTTCGGCTGCGACGGTCAGCGAACAACCGACCATCAGCAGAGCTATCCATACTTTTTTATTCATCTTGACACTTTTTTTTCGACGGCAAAGATATACTCCCTATTTTTCAAATATCTTTCAAAACCATCAAGAATATATATCAATTTGTACGATTGAAAAAGCAGAATATTGTATATGTAAATATATTTCGTATTCATCCAAAACATCTTTCGGAGCATTTGAAACGGCTGAAATGAGAGAGTTGCCTGATTACGAAGAGAAACCTGCCAACTTTCTCCTAAAAATCAGGCAACTTTCTCTTCGTAATCAGGCAACTTTATTTTCTCGGTATTAGCAAATGTAATAAAATATCATGTTTTACACCCACTATCTCTTTCAACTGTACAGGCCGAAGAATTTTTTTGCGCACACTGATGATAATTCTCCACAAAAGCGGCCTTTCAACAGACAAAACAGGCAAAACCGTTGGCCAACTTACATATTTTATATACTTTTGCAGAAGAATGAAAGGCATACAACGGCCAGACGGAAGCCTGTCCGGAAAGCCGCCTGTATCATCTCCCCCAAAGGAACCATCCAAAACAAGAAAAATATGATCAGAAACTACCTCTTAGCAGCCCTGATGCTCGGTGCCACAACCTCCACGGCCCTGGCCACCGACAAGGGCGAGCTGAACGTGCTCTACCTGGACGGCAGCAGCCACGTCATGAAGATGACGCAGGTGGAGAAAATCGAGCTGAGCGGCGACTGTGTGAACGTGGTGGCCAAAGACGGCACCACCACCCACCGCATCAGCGACATCAGCCGTATCGACCTGGGCGACGGCACCACCGCCATCGCCAACCTGAAGAAGGACAAGGCCTGCGACATCATCCTCCACACCGAGGGCTACCGCATCACGGCCAGCGGACTGGCCGACGGCTCCACACTGGAAGTGTATGCCGCCAACGGCTCTCTCGCCGCCCGAGCCACGGCCCGCGACGGCAAGGCCACCGTCAACGCCGGCACCCTGCCCGGCGGCGTGTATCTCGTGAAGGCAGCCGGACAATCGCTGAAAATGATCAAGCGGTAAGCGCATACACGGACTCTTCATCCTTATCACAAACAAGACAAAGAAAGACAATCATTATGACAAAAAGACTGATTTTCCTGCTGGCGCTCATCATGACCCTGACCGCAACGGCCCTGGCCCAGAACGCCGCAAAGGACAGCGTGTTCGTCATCAGAAACGGACACATAGCCGGAGCCTACGAGGTGGGCAAGGACGTGGACTATATTTCCTTCAAACGGCCGTCGGCAGCCAAAGGCAACTATATCCTCAACGGCAACACCCGGACGGAGCTGAAGTCGGCACTGGTACAGCGCAAGAACAACACCAGCTACGTGTATCTCTCACCCGAAGAGGGCATCAACACCGTTGACGGCATGCTCAACGTGGACCACATGACACTCTCCGTCTCGGACGACCTCAACGGACAGGACATCGACCTGAAGGACTACGGACAGGACTACGAGGGCGACAGCTTCTTCTACGCCTACTACACCACCAGCGACATGGGACCGGACGACGACCCCATCGGCGCCACCTCTTACGACTGGTATGACCTCTACCAGGGCGGAACCATCCTGGTGGACAAGACGGACAGCCAGCTGACCGTGGAACTGTACTGGACGGGCAAGAACGGCACCGCCAACCTGGAGGTGTGCTACAACGGGACATATACCGACATTAAGGAGAGTCCTTACTACTTCACCGTTGACGGACGGCGCTCTGACCTCAAGGCGGCCTTCGCTGAAAAGGTGAACGACGGAGTGGCCCTCTACCTCACCTCGGCCGGCATCACCGACGCCAAGGACCTGGAGAATGTGTATTACTACGCGCGGGTGTTCCTGCCCGAGAGCGAACTGGACGGACAAACTATCGACATTACCGGCGACAAGGAGTATGAGCTGACCTTCGTGGACAACGCCAACAGCACCGTCATCACCCTGGCCAACGGTCTGGCCGGAAAGGCCACCGGCTCCATCAGCGTGAAGCGCAACAGCGACGGCACCTACGAGGCCTCCATCGACATCGAGGGCATGGGCAAGGACGCCGACCGCTCGCTGGCGGCCTACTACGTGGGCGAACCGATGGCGTATGACCTGTCTACCCCCAACGCCTTCCACCTGGGCGAACAGGCCGACGTGAGCCTCCACTCGGCCGTGGCACAACATGCCGACGGGCTTTACACCTTCTATCTGTCGGCCAAGGAAAACGTCACAACCGTGGAGGGCATGGCCGACGCCGACATCGTCATCACCGTGCCCGACGAGTTTATGAACGACATGGTCAAGGGATTCTCCGGCACGGAGACCAACGCCAAGATTTCCATCACCTATAACGGAGACACCTACAACCAGGCCTCCTGCGGAAGCAAGGGACTGGCCATGGGCGGCAACATCAAAGCCAAGCTGGAGGGCGACCAAGTGACCATAGAGTTCAACGTGTACAGCATCGCCAAATACAAGGCCAGCCTCGGCGGCTACTACTCGGGAAAGGTAACAATATTATAAGGTGGGGCTACCCATTTCCACCACAAACGAACAAAACAAGGAATAACGACAATGATCAAGACTATATTATCCCTCGCCCTGGCAGCCACGGCCCTGACGGCCACGGCACAGGCCGACGACACCCAGAAGGTGTACTTAGGCAAGGGCGACAAGACGGTGGCCTCGTTCAACTTGGGCGACGGCGACTATATCACCTTCACACGGCCACAAAACATGGTGCCCACCCTGGCGGTGGAACCGAGCCAGGTGAAGGCCGGCAAAAACTATGTGCGCTACACCGTGGAGACCAAGGCCAAAGACCAGATTTACGGCCACATGCTGCTCCAGAGCACCTTCGTAGACCTGTTTCTCACCCAGTATTACAACACCACCCTGGCCGATGCCAGCGAGGACGTGCTGAAGGAAGCGCTCAAGACGCTCTTCGCCTCGGGCTATGGCTATGTTGACCAGGGACGACAGACGTTCACCATCAAGGACTGCTCCACCGACTCCAAGGGCAACGTGCTCTTCATCCCGGCCGGACAGGAGTATATCCTGGCCACGGTGGACGCCAACGAGAACTATGAGATGGGGCAGGAACTGTCTTACGTGCGCGTCAAGACCGAGGCGCCCGGCGAGAGCCAGGAGACGCTCCAGGTGGCCTACGCCGGCATCGACGAAGCCGGAGCCCACTTCACCGTGAGTCCCAGTGCGGGCATCGTGGCGCTCTATACCATCTTCGGCACCAAGAAGAGCATCGACGAGTTTGTCAACGTGTACAGCTATGACTACCTCATGTTCACCCAAGCCATGGCACAAACCGTGGCCCAGTGGGCAGACAACACGCCCGTGGCCAAAGTGTCCAAGGAGGACGACTACTCGTTCTACGTGCTGGGCGTCGACAAGGATGGCAACTGGGTGAAGGCGCAGCTCGACCAGCACATCAAGCCGCTCCAGGACGAGACGTGCCCGGTGGTGGACGTGCTGTCCAACACCGTGACCGACGGTCATGTGACGGTGTCGTTCGGCGTGACGCCCAAGGACGTGAAGAAGGCCACCGTGAGACTGATGCTCGACAATGACCTTACCGACGAGCTGAACCGCGGCAAGACGCTGCCCGAGATAGCCGCCGAGGGGGCCGCCGACGTGACGGCTACCGTCAACGCCGAGGGTGAATACACCTTCGACAAGGATCACCTGGAACGGGGCTGGTACTCGCTGCTCTGCTGCGCCACCGGCGAACACGGCACGACCGTGACCCGCGCCACCTTCCACTCACACCTTGAGAACGCCGAATGGGAAATCCTCTCGAAGACATTCCCCGACAAGGCCACACAAGCCCAGGCACGCTGCTGGACACCCGCCATCGGCCCACGAAAGGTAGCCGGCGCCGCACCCAAGGCCGCGACCGCCGCACTCGACAAGAGCAAGCGGCTGAGATAAATCGTACCATCATCCATACCAACGTACAGGAAGCGTACCGCCAGGTGCTTTCTTCACACGAAGAAGGCTCCGCGGTACGCTTCTGCGTATGATGAAAGCACAAATACTCGCAAAATAAGCACTTATTCCTTTGCCATAAGTGGCAGATTATGTAACTTTGCCACATAAACCCCAAGACGATAGTGTCTGACAGCATCCTAAACATTTCCATCATGAGATACCTTGACCCCAAAGCCGATCTTACCTTCAAGAAGATAT
>CALGHW010000092.1 GCA_937916075.1 uncultured Prevotella sp. | reverse complement strand
GTCTGCCTTGTTCACTCTTTTGGGCAGCACGGTCGCGTCAAATATGGCAGGGCACAACTCCTCGCACAACTGCTCCGGAATTTCGTTGTCCTTCAAAGGAAGAAATCGTTCGGGAATCGATTTCACAACAACACAAAAGAAGTCTTCGCCAAATTCCGGTGAAAACTTCTCGCATCCATAGTGATGATAAATTCCATTAGAAAACCACACACGCTTGAGATAGACCTCCAAGGCCCGGAAGTCATCACAGTCATGATCGATGGTCCTGTCGGTATAGACAGCCTCAAGCGTCTTGCGGATGCGCAGATTATAACGTCCAAACTCGTCAAACGTGATGTCACGTCCATAAAGCGTGGCCTTGGACAAAAAATAGACGAGCTGTTTCTGCCTCAATGACAGATGCTCAAATCCGTCCAGCCGGTATCTGAGCATCTGTATGTCGGCGAACCGCTCGTCTGCATAGTTGAAATCGGATGCTGTTGTCATGCCTCAGTGCTTGTCTCGTTAGTCATTGTGTCTTCCTCCTTGGCCTTCTTGGCTTTCTTGGTGCGCCCACCCACTTGGTGTTTCAGTCGGTACTCCCGTGGAGTCATACGCATGATCTTATAGAACGAGGCATAAAACGACTGTCGGTTGGAGAAGCCCACCATATCGCTCACCTCTTCCATCTTCAAGTCCTGATAGCGTTTGTCTACCAGGATTGTCATGGCTTCCTCGATGCGGAATTTATTGACAAAGGAAGTGTAATTCATGTGGAAACGCACATTGACTACTGCAGAGATGTATCGGGTGTTGGTGCCCAGGTCTTCGGCCAGTTTCTTTGCCGAATAATTTTTATCTTTATACTTCTTCTGCATCACAATGATGTTGAGAATCTTTTCCTTCATCTCATCCATCAATTTGGGGCTGACCAGGCTTCTGTAAGCCGCCTCCTTCTCTTTTTTTTCAGTGATATTGTATTTTGCCATAACCTATTGAAACTATTAGTTTTCGTTTTCAATGTGCAAATATACGTTTTTTTTCATTAGTTTGTACATCTATCATACCTTATTTTTCTAAAAAAATCATAACTTTGCAGTCAAATGCAACAGATTGACATATTAGATATCTTAAAAAGATTTTTCGGGTATAATTCGTTTAGAAAAAATCAAGAAGAAATCATACGAAACGTGATGGCGGGACACGACACGCTGGTGCTGATGCCTACGGGTGGCGGCAAGAGCCTGTGCTACCAGGTGCCGGCTCTGGCCATGCCGGGCACGGCGGTCGTGGTATCGCCCCTGATCAGCCTCATGCAAGACCAGGTGGACGCACTCAACGCCAACGGTATCGAGGCGGCGGCGCT
>CALGHW010000091.1 GCA_937916075.1 uncultured Prevotella sp. | reverse complement strand
ACCCGTCCGTCGCGTCCGGGCGGGGTGCAAAGCACAATCTCCCGGCATCCGGCTATCTTGGCCGGTGTGGCCAGCATCAGTACCGTGCTGAACAGGGGGGCTGTCCCTCCGGGTATGTACAGGCCCACTCGCTCGATGGCCACGCTCTTCTGCCAGCAGCTCACGCCGGGTTGCGTTTGCACTTTTGTGCCGTGGAAGCGCTGTGACTCATGGAAGACTTTGATGTTGTGGTGGGCCAGTTGGATGGCTTCCTTCAGTTCTTGGCTTACATTTTTCTCCGCCTCGTCCATCTCCTCGTCTGTCACGGCGAGTGATGCCAGTTGTACATGGTCAAATCGGGCCTCATAGGCTTTTACCGCCTTGTCGCCTTCTGTCTTGACGTCGGCCAGGACCTGTGCCACCGTTGCGTTGAGTTGTGACACATCCAGGTGCGGGCGTTCCACGATGCTCGTCCAGCGAGCGCGTTCTGGATATAGGATAATGTTCATGCTTTAATCCGTCTTGTTCATCCGGGGCAAAGGCTCGCGGATGGGGTTGGTCGTCGTGTGTTATAAAATCATCTTCTCAATCGGGGTCACGAGGATGCCCTGTGCTCCCAGCTCTTTCAGCTTCCCGATAATCTCCCAAAAGCGCTTTTGGTCGAGCACGGTATGCACGGAGCACCATTCCTCGTCGGCCAGCGGTATGATGGTGGGGCTCTTCAGGCCGGGCAGCACGTTGATAATCTCGTTGAGACGGGCCTTCGGTGCATTCATGCGCACATATTTCTTGTCTTCGGCGCTATGCACAGCCTCAAATCTGAACAGGATGTCCTTCAGCGTCTTGCGCTTGTCCTCGTCCATATTCTTGTTGCCGATGAGCAAGGCTTCGCTCTGCATCACGACTTCCACCTCGCGCAGGTTGTTGCTCACCAGTGTTGAGCCGCTGCTCACGATGTCGAAAATACCGTCGGCCAGTCCGATGCCCGGAGATATCTCCACGCTGCCTGTGATGACATGAATGTCGGTCTTGATGCCTTTTTCGGTCATAAACTTGTTCAGGATATGGGGATAGGACGTGGCTATCTTTTTGCCGTTAAACCATTCCAGGCCCGGATAGTCTATCTCTTTGGGGATGGCCAATGAGAGGCGACACTTGCTGAAGCCCAGGCGTGATATGATTTCCACATCCTCGTCGCGCTCGGCATATTCGTTTTCGCCTACAACGCCCAGGTCGGCCACGCCGCTGGCCACACTCTGCGGAATGTCGTCATCGCGGAGGTAGAGCACTTCTATCGGAAAGTTGGATGACTGCACCAGCAAGGTGCGTTTGGAGGCGCTTACCTTGATGTCTGCCTCTGTGAGGAGATTCATCGTGTCGTCAAACAGGCGACCTTTGGATTGTACTGCTATACGTAACATAGTTTTCTTTTCGTCTCTTTAGTTTTTACTCGTTTTTACTTGGTATTTCATGGGCAAAAGTACTTAAAAATATATTTATATGCAAGATTTTTTTTACTTTTGCACTCAAAATATTAGAATATTGGGAACGAAACGAATATTTACTGCATATAAACAGGCGTGGAGCCTACCTTTTGTCATCGCATCACTGGGCGTGATGATGGCCGGGGCCACTTCCTGCGGGCGGCAGAAGGCGGAAAAGGTGGTGACTCCCTGGGGCGAAATCACTGACAGCGTGGCTGCCGACGACCATTTTGACTTGGACCAGATTGTGGCCAATGGCGAGATGATAGCGTTGATGGTGAGCGGACCGGAGTCTTATTACGACTATCATGGCCGACCGCTGGGCACTCAGTATCTGCTTTGCCAGAAGCTGGCCGAGAAGCTGGGCGTGAGTCTGCGCGTGGAGGTATGCCGGGACACCACCGAGCTGGTGCGCCGGCTGGTGAAGGGCGATGCCGACCTGGTGGCCTGTCCGCTGTCGAAAGGTGATGTCCGCCTGTCGGCCGACAGTCTGAAGGAGGCTATTTTCTGTGGCGGTCCCTCCGACTCGTTGTCCACCCGATGGGTGGTGGGAGCCGACAAGCCTGAGCTGGCCAAGGCTATCCGTGAGTGGTACAAGCCGGAAATGCTGGTCGAGGTAAGGCGGGAGGAGACCTTTCTGCTCAGTACCCGCAGTGTGCGCCGTCATGTCTATTCGCCGATGCTCAACCGCAAGGGAGGTGTCATCTCCCGTTGGGACGCTCTCTTTGTGGCCTATTCGATGCCCATTCGTTGGGACTGGAAGTTGATGGCCGCCCAATGTTACCAGGAGTCCACCTTCGACCCCGACGCCAAGTCGTGGGCCGGTGCGTGCGGACTGATGCAGATTATGCCTGGGACGGCCGCCGAGCTGGGCCTGTCGATGTCGCAGATTCACGATCCGGAGAGCAATGTGGCCGCGGCGGCCAAGTATTTAGGCGATTTGGAACAGCGGTTCCGCGATGTGCCCGACCGTTACGAACGCACCAATTTCGTGCTGGCCTGCTATAATGGCGGCTATCACCATGTGCGCGACGCCATGGCCTTGACGCAGAAGTATGGCGGCAATCCCAAGCGTTGGTCTGATGTGTCGCGTTATGTCCTGTTGTTGAGCCAGCCGCAGTATTATCGTGATCCGGTGGTGAAGTATGGCTATATGCGCGGTTCGGAGACGGTGGATTATGTGGAGAAGATACGGCTCCGCTGGCAGTCGTACCGTGGGGTCCACACGCCTCATGTGGGCTTTTCGGGCATGACGCCTCAACGGGCCAAGCACCATAAAAAAAGGTATAATATATAAAAGGTGGATGTTGCCGACAGTGTATTTGCTGAATAGCTATATCCGTCGAATTTCGACGGACAGGCTCAATTTTCGACGGGAATACATCGGCCTGTACAGTTGAACGATGTAGTGGGTGCGGTGTATCGTCGCACAATAATATGGGGGCGTCCATGGCTTCCTTTTAATGGTATTTTTTATTACACTCGCTCTTTTCAAGAAAAATAAGTTGCCTGATTACGAAGAGAAAGTTGCCTGATTTCTGGGAGAAACTTGGCAGGTTTCTCTTCGTAATCAGGCAACTTTCTCATTTCAGCCGTTTCTGGTGCTCTGGAGGAAGTCTTGAATGAGTGTGAAAAATATTTACGTTTTTTTTAATGCTTTTACATATCAACCGTACTGCTTGATTTAATTTACAGAATAGCCCTGTTCCAAACCGTACATCTCAAGAACTTCTTGTTCATACGATTGAGCATAGAAACCTAAGGCACACACTTTTGCTGGTGAGAAAAATAAATTTCTTCCTTTTCTTTTTCCCGATTATTTTTTTTTGTATCTTTGCATTTGGATAATTCGGTATATCTATTCTATAGATGAATAGATTCGTTTTTTCCATGCTTCAGCACACGCCGAGCCTGTTGCGAAGAATCTTCTTCATAACAAGGAGGTTGGGTGGGGTAAAGAAGCACGACATATTTAAGGCGTTTACTTGACGCTCTGTTTGAGACACACTGGAATCTCGCAAATGAAAGTGCATTATAGTCTTGAACTTAGCAACGGTAGATGCCCCGGGTGTGATTATATCATACTGTGGCTTACCTGTATAGGCAATTATTGTATTCCAAGGGATACTGTATGTTGCATATTGGGAATAGCCATGGTCGTATTTTCATATCGGCGTGGGCTCTGACGTTGTCTGTTCGACTATAATAGGCAATGCGAGAGCCTCAGTGTGTGGAATGGACAACAGGTAGGTTCTCCACGCTTTTTTATGTTCGTACAATTCAAACTACAGATTGTCGATGCTGGGGAACGTTCGACTGTAATAGAACTTCCATGAGTCTATGTTGAACGAACACTTATTTATAGCAAATTCTGGTATCCAAATTATTACAATACCCCTGAGCATTAACATTCAGGGAAATTTCAAGATGTGGTATCATGAGTGGTATGATACTACAAATGGAGAATGGAGGTTGGATCCTGTATATGAACT
>CALGHW010000090.1 GCA_937916075.1 uncultured Prevotella sp. | reverse complement strand
GTTTTATGAGTTGAAAGAGCATCCTGAGTTCAAGATGCCTTTCATCATCAAGAACCATAGTGGCATGGCGATGGCCGGACGGCTCGACCGGCTCATCAAGATGTTGAAAGGCAGGGGGGAGACCTTTGTTACATTTGAAGAATTTGTGCAACTCAAGAAGAAAGACTTATGATCAGACTTGCCATCGTATCGCCCTGTTATAACGAGGAAGAGGTGCTCGAATCATCCATTGACCGGCTGACACAGCTCTTTGACCGGCTGGTCGGAGAGGGGCAGATAGCAGCCGACAGCTTCTTCCTGCTGGTCAATGACGGAAGCCGTGACAAGACGTGGAGCATTATCAGCCGTTGCCATCAAGAAAACAAGTATGTGCATGGGCTGAATCTCGCCCACAACGTGGGACACCAGAACGCCATCATGGCCGGCATGATGAGGGCAAAGGACCAAGCCGACGCTGTGATCACTATCGACGCCGACTTGCAGGATGACCTGGATGTCATTCCCAAGATGATAGCCGACTATGCGCAAGGCTATGATATCGTGTATGGCGTGAAGGTGTCGCGCCAAGCCGACCCGCTGATGAAGCGGCTCTCGGCGGTGGCCTTCTATAAGCTGCAGCGCAAGATGGGGGTGGCGTGTGTCTTTAATCATGCCGACTTCCGCCTGATGAGCCGGCGGGCGCTGGAAATGCTCTCCCAGTATAAGGAGAAAAATCTGTACCTGCGCGGTATCATCCCCACCATCGGCCTTGACTCGACCACCGAGAACGACGTTATCAGTGAGCGCACGGCCGGTGTGTCGAAATACACGCTGTCCAAAATGCTCAACCTTGCCCTCGACGGCATTACCTCCTTCTCCGTCAAGCCTATTTATGCCATCGTCAATATGGGCGTGTTTTTCCTCTTCGTGTGTGTGCTTATCGCCATTTATGTGGGTTATGCCCTGGTTACGGGAAGCGCTGTCCACGGATGGGCCTCCCTCATCCTGAGCATTTGGGGCGTAGGCGGTGTGACGCTTATTTCCGTAGGCGTCGTGGGCGTGTATATCGGCAAGATTTACAAGGAGGTGAAAAACAGACCATTGTATAACATCAAGGAGACACTTGAATGAAATGGACCAAAAAACAATTCCAGACTGAGTTCTGGAGAGTGCTCCGCTTTGGCATTACCGGGACGGTGTCTTCCTTGATTCACTATGGAGTATATTGTATGGTACTGGCCTGCACTACCCCGACCGTAGCCTATAGTATAGGCTATCTGGTGGGCTTGGCGTGCAACTATGGACTGACCAGCTTCTTCACCTTCCAGCAGCATCCCTCCAAGAAAAACGCAGTGGGATTTGTCTCCAGCCATATTCTCAACTATCTGCTGGAGATAGGTTTGCTCCAACTCTTCTTATGGATGGAGATAAGCCAATGGCTTGCCCCAATCCTGGTGATGATAGTGGTGGTGCCTGTCAATTTCTTGATACTCCGCTATGTCTTCATCAGCCGGAAAATGTAGAAGGAGCTTAAAGTGCCGGTGGTCAGAGGTAGTCACATCCTGAATGCCGGCCTATCTGTAAAATGACGTTTATATATACCGATTTATGACCAACGAATATCAAATAAGAGTGCTGCCGCAGGTGGCAGCCAACGAGCAGAATATCAAGGCTTATCTGGCCGACGACCAGGGCATCGACATACGTACTATCACGGCCGTCAGAATCCTGCGCCGAAGTATCGACGCCCGGCAGCGCACCATCTATGTCAATCTGAAGGTGAGGGCCTATGTCAACGAGATGCCTCAGGACGATGCCTTCAAGCCCACGGAATATCACTCCGTGGACGACGGCCGCCAGGTAATCGTGGTGGGTGAAGGCCCTGGCGGGCTCTTTGCCGCCCTCCGCCTGATTGAACTGGGACTGCGCCCGGTGGTTGTGGAGCGCGGCAAGGACGTGAGGGCGCGCAAGCTGGACCTCTCGGCCATCACCAAGACTCAGGCCGTGGACGAGGAGAGCAATTATTGTTTTGGCGAGGGTGGGGCAGGCGCCTATTCAGACGGCAAGCTCTATACCCGGAGCAAGAAGCGGGGCAATATTGAGAAGATTCTCAATGTATTCTGCCAGCATGGCGCATCGACAGCCATCCTTGCCGATGCCCATCCGCATATCGGAACCGACAAGTTGCCAAGGGTCATTGAGAATATGCGCAACACTATTCTGAAGTGTGGCGGTGAGGTGCATCACCAGACCCGCATGGAACGCTTTATCCTCAACGGCGACCGTGTGGCAGGCATCGAGGCCACCGACTTGCAGACAGGAACCGGACGCACCTTCCGCGGCCCTGTCATTCTGGCCACAGGCCATTCGGCCCGCGATGTATACCGCTACCTGGCAGCGTCGGCCATCGAGACCGAAGCCAAGGGGTTGGCCATCGGTGTGCGCCTGGAGCATCCGTCCATGCTGATAGACCAGATTCAGTATCACAACAAGCAAGGGCGGGGCAAGTATCTGCCCGCAGCCGAATATTCGTTTGTGACACAGGTCGACGGACGAGGTGTCTACTCGTTCTGTATGTGTCCCGGTGGCTTTGTCATCCCGGCAGCTACCGGCCGGCAACAGATAGTGGTCAACGGCATGAGTCCGAGTAACCGCGGCGGCCGATGGTCTAACAGCAGTATGGTGGTGGAGACTCGCCCAGAGGATGTGCCCGGCGACGATTCGTTGCGCATGATGCATTGGCAGGAACAGATAGAGCGCGACTGCTGGCAACAGGGCAACATGAAGCAGACGGCACCGGCCCAGCGTATGGCCGATTTTGTCAACGGCCGGTTGAGTTATGACCTCCCCCGCAGTTCGTATGCGCCGGGACTGATATCGTCGCCGCTGCATTTTTGGCTTCCGCCTTTTATCTCCAAACGCTTGCAGGAGGGCTTCAAGGCTTTTGGGCGTATGAGTCATGGCTTTCTCACCAATGAGGCCACGATGATAGCTGTCGAGACACGCACCTCGTCGCCTGTGCGTATTCTCCGTGACCCGCAGACGCTGATGCACGTCCGTATCCAAGGGCTTTTTCCCTGTGGCGAAGGCGCAGGCTATGCCGGTGGTATCGTCTCTGCGGGTGTGGACGGCGAGCGGTGTGCTGACATGTGTCTCGAATATTTAGACAGTATCGGTCAATGAACGGCCAACCTGTATTGGCCCAAAAGCAGCAAGGGCTGGTTGCGGTATCGCAACCAGCCCTTGCTGCTTTTGGTGAAAATGACTGGCTGTCGTTACTCGTCTACATAGTCAGTCAGTCCCTCGGCTTCTTCGTCAGGATCACCTTCGATGTCGAATGTCGTGCGGTAGTTGTCTTCCGTGATGTCGTCGTCGTTAAACTCTGTGGGCTCCTCAGGCTCCATGTCGTCCTCGTCGGGCTTGTTGTAGGTGTCCTCAATTTCCACATCCTCGTCGTCATTGTCATTGGCTGCTTGTTCGTTGGCAAACTTCATGCGCGGTTTCTCCATTTCGGGCTTCACCTTGGCAAAGATGGCCTCCACCCATGTGCCCTTGGGGATTTCCAGCACCTCGTAGCCGTCGGCCACCTTCTTCTCATACATACCTCCTGCCTTGTGCAGACGGTCTTTGGGCAGCGTGGTCGTCGAGATGTCAAAGCCGCTCTCGATGATGTCCTTGATGCTCTGGGAGAGAGAGTCCCATCCGCCACCGAAGTTGCGCTCGAGCACCTCTACCAGCTTGGCCGCGGAGATATGGTGGATGTTCTCATAGGTAAGGTCGGACACTCGCATGATGGAACGCTTGCGCAAGGCCCATACTTTTTTGTCCTTCTCGTCCAGGTGTATCACGCCCACTTTGAATCCCATTTTTTCATATTTGGCCTTCATGGCGGCAGAGTCGTCGCTCAGCTCTTCAAGGGTGAACGCACTTTTGATGATATCTGTGTAGCGTCGTGTGTTATCCTTGACATCGC
>CALGHW010000089.1 GCA_937916075.1 uncultured Prevotella sp. | reverse complement strand
CGTCCTGCTTGAACTCATCGTAGATGCCTTTTACCAGCGGGTCCTCGGGACCTACCACCACCATGTCTACCTGATGGTCTACGGCAAAGGCTTTCAGCGCGTCAAAATCGTCGGCCTTGATGGCCACATTCTCGCCACACTGCGCTGTGCCGGGATTGCCCGGTGCGATAAAGAGTTTTTCTACTTTGGCGCTCTGCGCTATTTTCCACGCCAGGGCATGCTCACGGCCGCCACTGCCCAACAGTAATATCTTCATAGTCTTTCAGAAAGCTTTAATATTAAAACTACGTGCAAATTTACAGATTTTTATTCACATTCCCATTAAGTAATGTTCAAAAAAAACTTGTGCAGAATTTGTTTGGCACGATTTGGGTGGGAATGACCGTTAATCATTCGCGAAAGATGCTGGGTTGAGCTGTCTTTGCCGGCTACTTTATTGCCAGTCACCAAGGTGAATGGTGTCAGTCACCAAGGTGAATGGTGTCAGTCACCAAGGTGAATGGTGCCAGTCACCAAGGTGAATGGCTCTAATCCAGGTCATTTCCAGGGATAATCCGCACCGTTGTTCCTTGAAGGCAGGCCGGAAGTTGCCGGAAAGAGTTTCAGAGAAAAATCTGCCGCAAGGACAAATCGCCACTTGCTGTGAAGCCATTTGTCCTTGCGGCAGAAGCCTTTCCTTGAGTCTGGCTCACCCGATGGCGACCAGACACGTTTTTTTATTTCAGATAGTCCTCAAAATACTGGGTGATGCGCTCATGCAGATGAACACTCTTATGGCCCATCATGTTGTGTCCCTCGCCAGGATAGACAAAGAAGTCGGGCTGGGTGCCTGCTTCCGAACAGGCGTTGAGGAACTGGAGTGCGTGCTGGGGCACCACCGTCGGGTCGTTCATACCGATGATTATCTGGAGCTTGCCCTTCAAGTTTTTGGCCTTGTTGAGCAACGATGTTTCCTGATAGCCTTCCGGATTAGCCTGAGGAGTATCCATATAGCGCTCACCATACATCACCTCATACCATTTCCAGTCGATGACGGGTCCGCCGGCCACGCCCACCTTAAACACGCCAGGATAAGTGGTCATCAGCGACGTGGTCATGTATCCGCCGAAGCTCCATCCATGAACGCCGAGCCGGCTCATGTCCACATAAGGCAAGGTTTTCAGGAAGTCCACACCCTTCATCTGGTCTTTCATCTCCTCCACGCCCAGATGGCGGAAGGTCACTTGCTCAAAGTCCTTGCCACGGTTCTCGCTACCCCGGTTGTCGAGGATAAAGAGGAGATAGCCCTTCTGTGCCATATAGGTCTCCCAGGAACGGCTACAGTAATGCCAACGGGCATCCACATTGTGGGCATGTGGACCGCCATAGACATAGACCACCGTGGGATATTTCTTCTTGGGGTCGAAGCCCACGGGCTTGACCATGCGGTAATACAGGTCGGTAGTGTCGTCGGCCGCCTTGATGGTGCC
Source organism: uncultured Prevotella sp. (assembly GCA_937916075.1). Lineage (GTDB taxonomy): Bacteria > Bacteroidota > Bacteroidia > Bacteroidales > Bacteroidaceae > Prevotella. Next base: position 2,253 of record CALGHW010000089.1, on the reverse strand, counting down.
GCAAGAATACTCGGGCACGGCATATCCTTTCCAGGGGTCTTCAGCCTTGAAGATGGTGGTGTGTGTGGCGCGCTCCACATTAACTACTGCGATATTGCGGGGAATGTCGGGAGTGGAGTACTTGTCGGCGACATACATTCCACTGGCGCTCAACTGGCCGTTGTGCCATCCCTTGCCGTTGTCGTCCACCAGGGTACGCTTGCCGGTATTGACATCCACGGCAAACACGTTTTGCTGGATAGGACTCAGCTCGTTGGAGGTATAGACGATGGCCTTACGCTTCTTGTTGAAGCCGAGCACATCCATCACGACCCACTTGCCGGCTGTAACCTGCTTGAGTTGGCGGCCTTCTTTATTAAAGAGGTAGAGATGATTGTATCCGTCCTTCTGACTCTGGAGCACAAAGCAGGAGGGGTCCCACGGCAAGAACCGAATGGGATGGAGAGGCTCCACATATTTTGCGTCGGTTTCCCGGTAGAGTTCCTTGAGCTTCTCACCGGTCTCGGCGTCGTAGCTCACGAGCCGGCAGTCGTTTTGGTCACGGTTCAGCTCAAACATATAGACGGTCTTGCCGTCGGGTGCCCAGGCGATGTTGGAGAAATAGCGGTCGGTAGGGTCGCCAGCCTTCAGATAAACGGTCTTGCCCGTCTTGAGGTCATATACGCCCACGGTCACCTTATGGCTGGTCATGCCCGCCATGGGGTATTTGTCGGGCTCATAGGTGGCCTCCCGGGTAAAGGTGTTCACCTGCGGGTAATCCTCCACCATGCTTTGGTCCATCCGGTAGAAGGCCAGCTTGTCGCCGTTGTCATTCCAGAAGGTGCCTTTCTCGATGCCAAACTCATTGCGGTGTACGGCCTGTCCGTATACTATCTCGCGGCTGCCGTCGGTGGTGAGCTGCACGGTCTTTCCGTCGGCCGTGGTGACGCAAAGCTGGCTGTCTCTGACAAAGGCCACCGCCCGCGACACGGCGTTCCAGTCGCTGCACGTCTCGCCTTCACAGTCTTGCTCCCACACGCTCTTGCGCTTCTTCCAGTCGTAGAGGATGCGCTTTTTGCCGCTCTTCAGCAATACCTGGGTCTTGTCGGCATAAGGGAACGTGGCTCCCATGGCCGACACCACTTGCTTGCCGCCCAAAGCCCGGTTGACATCGTCCAGGGTCACAATCTTGGTCTTTTTGCCCGTCTTCATGTCTACCGTGCCACAATCGTCGGCATCTTGATACATCAGTTTGTCGCCCCACCAGGTGAGATAGAGATTCTTGGGCACCATGTTGTGATAGTTGGTGCCTCCGAAGTTGAGGTCTTCGAGCGAGAATTGCTTCAGCTCCTGAGCCTGCACTGACACAGCCGTGGCGGCCAGGGCACAAGCCACAGCCGCCACGCGGTTTTTGAGATTAGTCTTCATTGTCAAAGTCCTTTCCATTCTTGCCATATCCGCCACGGCTCTTGCCGCCCTGGCGGTCAAAACGCTCATGGCCACCACGATTGCCAAACGAGCGGCCACCCTTGCGGTCGCCGAACGACTTGCCGTCGCGGTCGCCAAACTTGCCACCACGGCGGTCGTCACGACCGAAGCGTCCGCCCTTGCGGTCGCCGAACGACTTGCTGTCGCGGTCGCCGAACTTGCCCCCACGACGGTCGTCACGACCGAAGCGTCCGCCCTTGCGGTCGCCGCGGTCAAACTTGCGGTCGTCGCTGTCCTCGTCCCTACTGCTGCGGCGCCGGCTGTCAAAACGGCTGAAGTCAACCTTGCGGAAGTTGAACGAGCGAATGTCGCCTTCCTCATTCTCCTCTGTCTCCTCCAGACGCTTCTTGAACTCGCGGTTCTGCTTGAAGCGGCGTTTCTCGGCCATCTGGCGCTTCTCCTCGTCGGTCTGCACCGAACCGCCCTCGGTCTTGAAGTCTTTCATCTTGCCGTCGAATATCTGGTATTTACGGAATTCACACTCCAGCGACCCGTTGAACACGGGAATCTTGATGCTGGGCTTCAAGCCTATCTGGTCGAAGCACTCCTCACGATAGCTCAACACCCAGGCGTCGTTGTTGAGGAACTGGTGCTTGAGACGCTCGCCTATCATCTTATAGGTGCCCAAGAGGTTGGGGGTGGAGATACGCTCACCATAGGGAGGATTGGTCACGATGATGCTCTTCTCCTTGGGCTGCACAAAATCCTTGAAGTCGGCCTCCTGGACGGTGATGTCCTTGGTAAGACCCGCAGCCTTCACATTGAAGAGGGCCGTGTTGACCGCCT
>CALGHW010000088.1 GCA_937916075.1 uncultured Prevotella sp. | reverse complement strand
CTCGATGTTCATGTCGAGTTTCACGTCGCCCGTTTGGTTGATGAAGTCAATCTTGCCGTCTCGTCCCCTGAACTTTCCGGGTCCCAGTCCTCTTACGCTCCATCCTCTCACGCTGTTGGCTCCCCCTGCGAAGTATCGCTTCTCGAAGGGCAGGACAGTACTGTTGCCATAAGGGTAAGCCACCCCCAGGGCAGCGTGCAGCACGAGGGTGTTGTCGTAGTCGAGCTGGATGTTGCGGGTATAGTCGAAGTCGAGCTTGGCATATTGTGCATAGGCGATGTTAAACAGCGTGTGGCGTCCTTGTCCGTCAGTCTTGGCGTGCAGCAGTCCCGAGCCGAGGCTAAGCAGATTGCCCGCCGTCTCGGCGTTGGCCTTGATGGCCCACCGGCCGTTGTTGTAACTGTAGCGCAGACCCCATTTCATGATGAAGAGGTCCTCATAGTTGTATCTCAGAATGGCGTTGCGGCTGGTGACGTCCTCCAGGTAGTCGTGGCGGAAGGTCTCCGATATCCACGGCATGAATACATAGTTGAGGTCGAGCAAGTCTATTTGGTAGCGGTCGTGGTGGTTGGCGTCATACCACTTGTAGCGCCAGGCAAGCGAGAGCACCCTACGGTGGTATTCCGGCCGGTTTTGCAGGTCGTAGAGCAGGGCCACCTCCGACGTGGCGTTGATGCGTCGGCGGAAGTTGGTGCGCAGAAACGGGGCGATAAACTGGGGGAAGGTCAGGCTTGCCTGTGCGCTGTATTCCTCGAAGTTGTCGTTGCTGTATCCTTCCAGTCCCTTGATGGCCTCAAAGGCTCCGCGCACCTCCATGCTCAGTACCTCCGAACCGTGGAAGAGGTTGCGGTTTTGGTAGGTCAGGCTGGCGGCTGCTCCGAGGTCGCCAGCCGTGTTGGTCCCCTCGGGCTGGAAGCTGATGGTGTGGGGCTTGTTGGTGCTCACCTGGATGTCGCAGTCGAGTTGGTGGTTGTCTGTCTCGCGGAAGGCCACGTTGGTGTATTTTACGGCTTGCAGCCTTCCGAAGTGGTTGTAGGTCTGCTTGAGCATGGCGTTTGAGTAATAGTCGCCCGGCTGTATGAAGGTGTTGTCCTGCAACACTTTGTGGCGCAGATGGATGGTGGTGTCGGCAGGTGTGTCGCTTTTGAAGCGTACTTGTCGTATCGTGTAGCACGGATGCCCTCCCAGTGAGTCACTACCGGCGGGGTAGGGGCGCAGCACGAGCGTCAGGTCGATGGCTCTCTCTCCGCTGGCTGTGTCGGCCTCAAAGGTGATGTAATCCTTGTTGAACCGGTAGTATCCGTTGTCGTTCAGCTCCTCGGTGATGCGGTTTCGCTCGGCTTTCAAGTTCTCCACGCTGAATATGCGCCCCCTCCGCAGGAGACTCTGCTCCTCCAAAGGGGCAAGCACTTGGCGTATGGCCTCGTCCTTGATGTCATATCTGATGTTGGCGATATGATAAGGTTGTCCAGGATGAAGGGTGTACACGACGTTGACCTTGCGTCCGTGGGTGTGAGTGTCGAGGCTGACGTGGGCTCCCAGGTAGCCTTGGTTGCGCAGTTCCTGGCAGAGGTCGGCCACGCTGCGCCGGGCGCTGGCCGAATCATATACCACGGGCTTCTCGCCCATGGCCTTCAGCGTGCGGTTGATCCAGCGTGTGCTGTCGTGTCCGGCCAGCGAGTAGGTGGCCAGGGGAATCTTCAGGACGGAGAACCAGCGTGAGTTGCCGTTTTGCTCCACACACTGCTTCATGCGCCCTATGTCGATATGTGACTGCCGGGATGAGGCCTTTACTTCGACTTTATCCAGTAAAAACTTGTCTGTGGGAACGAATTTTGTGGTGGAGCACGAAACCAGACCGAAAGCCGCAAAAGCAGTCTGTATGTAATAGGTGGCGGGGCGCATGTCTTCTTTTTTCTTTTTACCTTGTTGTAAGTGTGATACGTGTACAATATGCAAAGATAGCGAAAATTGTGGACAACACAAAATTTGCGAGGCCAAGAATGAAGCTTGTCAAAACATAATTAGATATATATGCCATATATTTGTCCATTTGGCCGATTATTTGTAGCTTTGCAGGAAAAACGAAAAAAAGCAGATGATCAGCAAGAATACGATACGGCTTGTCAAGTCACTTGAGCAAAAGAAAAATCGGCTGCGCGAGGGGCTGTTTGTGGCCGAGGGGCCCAAGGTGGTGGGCGACCTGATGGCGCATGGCATGCGTCCGGCCAGGCTGATGGCCGTGCGCGAGTGGATAAACGAGCATGCGGAGGCCCGTGCTGACGAGGTGACGGCCGACGAGTTGCGGCGAATCAGCTTTCTGCAGCACCCTCAGCAGGTGATGGGACTGTTTCCGCTGCCCGACACGCACACTGCACCCGACCCCCGCTGTCCCCAGAACGAGCTGTGTCTGGCCCTCGACGGTGTGCAGGACCCTGGTAATGTGGGCACCATCTTGCGTGTGGCCGACTGGTTTGGCCTGCGTACTGTATATTGCAGTCCTGACACGGCCGACGTGTACAGTCCCAAGGTGGTGCAGGCCACCATGGGCAGTATAGCCCGGGTGGAGGTGGCATATGTAGACTTGCCCCGGTATTTTTCCAGTCTGCCCCAGAGTGTGCCCATTTATGGGACTTTGCTCGACGGTGAGAATCTCTACACGAAGCCCCTGTCCGCCACAGGCATTATCGTGATGGGCAATGAGGGAAAGGGCATCTCGCCAGAAGTGAGAGCCATGGTTGGCGAGCGCCTCCTGATACCCCGTTTTACGTCGGGCGAGGGGGCCGAGAGCCTCAATGTGGCCATCGCCACAGCCGTGGTGTGCTCGGAGTTCAGACGGCGAAATGGGCTGTGAAAAGGTAGACAAACGGCTCTCAAAGCAGGCGCACGCCCTAAAAACCCCATGCAAAAGTTGTGGGGGTGGTTATTTTTTTGTACCTTTGCGCTCTTGAAAGCACCGCTCCGGTCTGTCGTCGGCATCAAGTAGATGCGGGAGGAAAGTCCGGGCAGCGCAGGACGCTCCACTTCCTAATATAGAAGCTATTGGTGACAGTAGGCGCAAGGCAGAAGAGAACGACCGCCGGGCATCGTGCCCGGTAAGGGAGAGAAGGTGGTGTAAGAGACCACCAGCCGCCGGGTGATCGGCGGGCTGTGCCGGCTGGAGGCTGCAAGTTCATGTATACCACCGTCAGAGGGTTGTCCGCCCGACTTATTCCGGTGGAGGGTAGAATGCTAAAGCCGTGTGGTGACATGCGGATTGGATAAATGACAGACACCGTAAGGGCTTCGCTCTTGCGGGACAGAACCCGGCTTACAGGGGCGGTGCTTTCCTTTTCTTTCTTGCCTTTTGACGGGCACGACAGGGTGATGTCAGGGCGAAATATGCTAAAGAAGAACAATCCGGACAACCTATGAACAAGAAGATACGCCATATCGTGGATTTTGTCAATGTGGGCATCTGGCAGGTGAAAGAGTCGGATGTCAGTCCGTTGGGCTTCCTGTTGCTTGAGGTGATGAAGAAGTTGATACTGGCTGTCCGTTTCTTTACCGCCAAGCGTGTGGTCAGCGAGGCCGCCGCCCTCACGTATTCCACGCTGCTGGCCATTGTGCCCATCATGGCTGTGGTGTTTGCCATCGCCCGCGGTTTCGGTTATAATATCTATATTGAGCAATGGTTCAGGTCGGCCTTCCAGTCGCAGCCGCAGACCGCCGACGTGATTGTGG
>CALGHW010000087.1 GCA_937916075.1 uncultured Prevotella sp. | reverse complement strand
CTTTTTGGGGTTCTTCTCGTTCTCCTTGTAGCGGGCTTCCAGGATGGCGAGGAGTTTGTCGTCGTCGGTGGTCTTGCGGAGCAGCCACATAATGGCGGCACTGAAGAAGAGCGACACGAAATAGTAGAAGTTAAGGCCGGCGGAATAGTCATTAAACATGAAGAAGAACATCACCGGCATGAGGTACATCATCCACTGCATCATCTTCATCTGCTCGGCCTGCTGTCCCACCATCTGGTCGCGTTGCTGGCGCATGGACATCATGGAGTAGAGCACATTGGCCACACAGAAGAGAATACACGTGAGGCTCAGGTGGTCGCCGATGAGCCACAGGTTGGCGTTCCATTCGAAGATGGGGTCGTATGTGGACAAGTCCTTAATCCAGAGGAAGCTCTCGCCGCGCAGCTGGATGGCGTTGGGCACGAAGTTGAACATGGCAATCCAGATAGGCATCTGTATCAGCATGGGCAGACAGCCGCTCAGGGGGCTTACGCCATACTTGGAGTACATGGCCATCATGGCCTGTTGCTTCATCATCTGGTCTTCTGGTTTGTCATATTGCTTGGTGGCCTCGTCGAGTTTCGGTTTCAGCACGCGCATCTTGGCCGAGCTCATATAGCTCTTCTTCACCATCGGGTAGGTGATGAACTTGAGCAGCATGGTGATGAGAATCAGTACGATACCCATGTTTAATCCCAGTGATGTGAGCCAGTCGAAGACATAGATGGTAAACCAGCGGTTGATGATGCGGAAGAGCGGCCATCCCAGGTAGACGAGTTTCTGCATCTCCAGGTCTTTTCCGAAGCGGCTTTCCGCTTCCACCTTCTTGAGCAGGCGGAAGTCATTAGGGCCGATATAGAGTTCAAACTCTGTGGGGCGGGCACCCGTCGGGTCGAAGAAGGTCTTCATCTTAGCGTCATACTGCTTCAGATAGCCAGAGCCTTTTTGTTGCGGGACGCTGGTGAGGAGTGCGTTGGCCGAGAAGTCGTCCTTGGCTATCAGGACAGCGCTGAAGAACTGGTTTTTGAAGGCAATCCAGTCGAGTGGTTTCTCGATATTCTTGTCCACTTCTTCCGAGTTTTCGTTCAGATAGTCTGTGCCGCTGTCTTTTTTCTTGTAGGTGAGTGAGGCATAGCGGTTCTCGAAGGTGAAACCTTTCTCCTGCTGCCGGCATTTGTCGGTCCACTCAATGTCCATCTCGCGATAGTTGGGGGCAAACTGTCCGCTCAGTCCTTGGGCGGTCAGGGCCATGTGTACCATATAGTCCTTGCCCAGTGTGTAGGTGAGCGAGAGGCTGCCGCCATTGCCTGCGTCGGCAGTCAGCGTGACGGTAGAGTCGGTTTGTGCCGATGGCGTGAAGTAAAGGTCGGCTGTGACGATGTTGGTGTTTTTGCCGGCCATCATGAAGTTCATGTCTTGGTCGGTGGCGTCAAAGAGGGTCACGTCGTTGGCGCCGTTGCGGTCATTGAATCCTAAGATGCGGGCCTTGCGGATGACGCCGCCCTTGGTGTTGAGCGTCAGTTCCACCTTGTCGTTCTTCAGCACAATCTCACGGTTCTCACCGTTTAGGGCTGCATGGAAGAGAGCGGTTGTGTCGCTTTGTGCCGCGGCCAGCGCCTGTGCTTTTTTGGCATCAGCATTGGCTTTCTGCGCCTTCTCGGCATTTGTCTTGGCGACGTTCTCGATGGAGTCTTGCTTTTGTTGTGCGGCTACCTGTTCGGCCGACGGCTGGTTATACCAGCTGAACCCTATCAGAACGACGGCCATCAGGACAAAGCCGATGATGGTGTTCTTGTTCATTTCTTGTTTTTGATTGTTTGATTATTTTTTCTGATTCTCGATGGCAGTCTTTACGAAGTCGAGGAAGAGCGGATGCGGGTGGAGCACCGTGCTCTGGTATTCGGGATGGAACTGGGTGCCGATGTACCATTTCAGTCCGGGAATCTCGACAATCTCCACCAGGTTGCTTTCTGGGTTGTGGCCCACGCAATGCATGCCGTGGCGTTCGTATTCGGTCTGGAAGTCGTTGTTGAACTCATAGCGGTGGCGGTGGCGTTCCTGGATATGTTCCTTCTTGTAGATGTTAAACACGCGCGAGCCTTGCTTCAGGATACATTCGTAGGCGCCCAGGCGCATGGTTCCGCCCATATTGGTGATGTCCTTTTGCTCTTCCATGATGTCAATGACATTGTGTGGGGTCTTCTCGTCCATCTCCCGGCTGTTGGCGTCGGCATAGCCCAGCACGTTGCGTGCGAACTCGATGACCATCATCTGCATGCCGAGGCAGATGCCGAAGGTGGGGATGTCGTGGGTGCGGGTATAGTGGGCGGCCACAATCTTGCCCTCGATGCCACGCTGTCCGAATCCCGGGCAGATGAGGATGCCGTCTTGTCCGGCCAGTTTCTCGGCCACGTTTTCCTCGGTCAGCTTCTCTGAGTTGATAAAGGTGATCACGGTTTTGTGGTCGTTGTAGGTGCCGGCCTGTGACAAGCTCTCGCGGATGCTCTTGTAGGCGTCCTGCAGGTCGTACTTGCCCACCAGTCCGATGTGTACTTCTTTGGTGGCTTTGGCGCGTCGTTCCAGGAAGCTTTTCCAAGGTCCGAGAGCTGGTGTGGGACCAACCTCCATGCCCAGCTTGGTGAGGATGGCGGTGTCGAGTCCTTGGTTCTGCATGTTGACAGGTACCTCATAGATTGACGGAAGGTCTTCACTCTGCACGACGCAGCTGAGGTCGACATTGCAGAAAGAGGCCACCTTCTTCAGAATGTTCTGGTCGAGATGCTTCTCTGTGCGGAGCACCAGCACGTCAGGTTGTATACCCACGCTCTGCAGTTCTTTGACAGAGTGCTGTGTGGGCTTGGTCTTCAGCTCCCCGGCAGCTTTCAGGTAGGGAACGTAGGTGAGGTGGATGCACACGGCATTTTTGCCCATTTCCCATTTTATCTGTCGGATGGCTTCCAGATAGGGGGCACTCTCGATGTCGCCGATGGTGCCGCCAATCTCGGTGATGACGAAGTCATAGTGATTTTTCTCGCCCAACAGCTTGATGTTGCGCTTGATTTCGTTGGTGATGTGGGGAACCACCTGGATGGTTTTGCCCAGATAGTCGCCGCGGCGTTCCTTGTCGATGACGGCCTTGTAGATACGGCCGGTTGTCAGCGAGTTGGCCTTGGTGGTCTGGATGCCGGTGAAACGCTCGTAGTGTCCAAGGTCGAGGTCGGTCTCCATTCCGTCCACGGTCACATAGCACTCGCCATGCTCGTAAGGATTGAGAGTTCCCGGGTCGATATTGATATACGGGTCGAATTTTTGGATTGTGATGTTGTAACCTCTTGCCTGAAGCAATTTACCTATTGATGACGAGATGATTCCCTTGCCGAGGGACGAAACCACACCGCCAGTGACGAAGATGTACTTTGTTTCTGCCACGATACTTATCCTTTTATATTAATTATAAAAAATCGGCACAAAGTTACGAAGAATTTCCGAACCGTGAACGGTCAAAAGGTATAAAAAACAATTTCAGTGGCAGAAACTGTTAATTTCTGCCGCTGAAATTACTTATTTTGAGGCAGTAGAAAACTTTTGGCTTCCTTTTGCTTACAGTTTTCCACTTTAGTTGGAGGCTTTCTTGAGCACTGGCTCGCAAGTGAGGTTGACTCCCAGCTTCTTGAATATTTTTTGGTCTACTTCGCTGAGGATGACGGTGCAGTGGGCCTGGCAGCCGCGCAGCTTAGGCAGTTGTTCGAGTGCCCGGCGGCAGTTGTCGTCCTTTTCCGACAGCACGGACAGGGCCACCAGCATCTCGTCGGTGTGCAGGCGTGGGTTGTGTCCGCCGAGATAATTGATTTTGGTGTGCTGGATGGGTTCTATCTGGTGGTCGATGCCGGCCAGATGCTTCATCACATTAAGCAGTAAGGCGGCGCTGCATCCTAACAGCAGGCTTGACTTGCCGGTGATGATGGTGCCGTCTTCCAGTTCGATGGCGGCCGAGGTGTGTCCTGTCTTCTTCAGGTTTTCTTTGGCCGCTATTGTGGTGCGGCGGCAGTCGGTCGTAATCTTGGCCTGGTTGAAAAGCAGTTGTATCTTGTTGATTTCCGCGTCATTGCAGGCACCGAGTGCCAGCTTGTCCATGGCGGCGTAGTATCGGCGGATGATTTCGTCTTTGGATGCCTCGCAGCACACGTCGTCGTCGCTGATGCAGAAACCCACCATGTTGACTCCCATGTCGGTGGGCGATTTGTAGGGGTTGCTGCCGTAGATGCCTTCAAAGAGGGCGTTGAGCACGGGGAATATCTCGATGTCGCGGTTGTAGTTGACGGCTATTTTGTTGTAGGCTTCCAGATGGAAGGGGTCAATCATGTTCACGTCGTTCAGGTCGGCTGTGGCGGCCTCATAGGCGATGTTGACCGGATGCTTCAGGGGCAGGTTCCATACGGGGAAAGTCTCAAACTTGGCGTATCCAGCCCGGATGCCCCGTTTGTGCTCGTTGTAGAGCTGGCTCAGGCAGACGGCCATCTTGCCGCTGCCCGGTCCCGGTGCGGTGACGATGACCAGGGGGCGTGAGGTTTCTACATAGTCATTCTTGCCGAATCCCTCTTCCGAGGCTATCAGTTTCACGTCGTGTGGGTAGCCCTCAATGAGGTAGTGGCAGTAAGTCTTGATGCCGATGCGCTCCAGGCGTTGCTTGAAGGTGGTGGCGGCCGGCTGTCCGTTGTAGTGGGTGATGACGACCGACCCAACCATGAAGCCCCGTTGCTGGAACTCTCCCCTCAGGCGCAGCACGTCCTCGTCGTAGGTGATGCCCAGGTCGGCCCGCTTCTTGTTTTTCTCAATGTCGGTGGCACTGATGACGATGACGATTTCCAGGCTGTCACTGAGTTTTTGAAACATGCGGAGCTTGCTGTCGGGCATAAATCCCGGCAGCACACGGCTGGCGTGGTGGTCGTCAAACAGTTTGCCTCCCAACTCGAGGTAAAGCTTTCCGTCAAACTGTGAAATTCTCTCTTTGATGTGTTCAGACTGAATGGTCTGATACTTTTCGTTGTCGAATCCAATCTTCATGGTTGTGTGAATTTGGATGCAAAATTACAGAAAGTATTGTGGACTACAAAATTTGAGCGTAAAAAAGAAAGGCAAGGCGAAGGCTGTTCACTTGGACTGACAGAAGATTTCATCCGGGTGAACGGCGTTGTCTTGCCTTTCTTTGCTGGGGCAGCCGGTGGGTTACAGGGAGCTTGTCGCTATGCGCTGCCGCGCGGCCTCATATTCGCTGACCAGTCGGGCTATCTGCTCGCCGGCAGGTTTTATCTCCTTGATGGCCGAGGCTATCTGTCCTATTTCCAGCTCTCCGCTCTCGATATCGCCCTCGAAGATGCCTCGCTTGGAAGCGGCCTTGCCCAATAGCTCGCGCAGTTCGTCGGCCGACGCTCCTCGGTCTTCTGCCTCGGACACCTTTGCGTAGAGGTCATTCTTGATGAGGCGGGTGGGGGGAATTTTTTT
>CALGHW010000086.1 GCA_937916075.1 uncultured Prevotella sp. | reverse complement strand
CTCACGATACTCCTTCACAATCCAGAAGCCATACTGCTTGGCCACGGCGTAGGGAGAATAAGGATGAAACGGGGTGTTCTCGTTCTGAGGAACTTCCTCCACCTTGCCATACAGCTCTGAGGTGGAAGCCTGGTACATACGGCAAGTGTCTGTCAAGCCACACTGGCGGATGGCCTCCAAGATACGGAGCACACCTGTGGCGTCCACATCTGCAGTAAACTCTGGCGAGTCGAAACTTACCTGCACGTGGCTCTGGGCGGCCAGATTATACACTTCGGTAGGTTTTACCTTGTTCATCACCTGGATGATGCTCATGGAGTCGCCCAAGTCGGCATAGTGCAGATGAAAGTGGGGTTTGCCCTCCAAATGGGCAATGCGCTCACGGTAGTCTACAGACGAACGGCGGATGGTACCATGGACATCATATCCTTTTTCCAACAACAACTCGGCAAGATACGAACCGTCCTGACCTGTGATACCTGTGATTAAAGCTACTTTTCTATTTTCCATTTATTTCAATATATATTGATATGATTTTATTGTCATTTAAGCTGACAACCAACTTAAATATGTATTATGAGCACACAAAAATAAGAAAAATCAAGCAAATGGCAAAGTTACCTGCAAAAAACTTTCATTTTTTATAAAAACATTCCATTTTCAGAAGCGCTGTACTGCTATTTTTCGCCTTTTTCTATTAACTTTGCCTATCCAAACAAGTGAATGGCGCGCTTATCCACTTGTCGTCCGTTCTGATAATTTATAACGATTTATACCATGAAATATATTCTCGCCATTGATTCCTTCAAGGGATGCCTCACGTCGGCCGAGGCCGAACTGGCCGCAGCTGAAGCCATCAAGCTAACAGGTGAAGAAAGCCAGAGCCTGCCCATGTCAGACGGAGGCGACGGCATGCTGGAAGCTTTTCTGCCGGCCCTCGACGGATGGAAAGTCACCGCCCCGACACACGACCCGCTCATGCGGCCCATCAAGGCCGACTATGGCATGACACCACACGGCACTGCCATCATCGAGGTGGCCAGGACAAGCGGGCTCACGCTGATGAGGCCTGAAGAACGCAACCCGCTCGTGGCCACATCGTATGGCACCGGCGAACAGATAGTCCACGCCTGGCGGCAGGGGTGCCGACGGTTTATCATCGGACTGGGAGGGAGCGGAACGAGCGACGCCGGCATCGGGATGCTGAAAGCCCTGGTAGACGGCCTGGCCCCAGGACAAACAACGGATGCCGTGAGAAGCTTGCTGAGGGGATGCCAGTTCACGCTGGCCAGCGATGTGCGCAATCCGCTCTGCGGCACCGACGGGGCGGCCAGCGTCTACGGGCCACAGAAAGGGGCCACGCCCGCCATGGTTGCCCAA
>CALGHW010000085.1 GCA_937916075.1 uncultured Prevotella sp. | reverse complement strand
TTCTGATGAACAACAACTATCTGGGCAACGTGCGCCAGGGGCAGGATATTTTCTTCCATCACCGCCAGTCGTTCACCAAGATGCTCAACCCGCATTACCAGACCATCGCCCAGGCCTATGGCATACCTTACGGACTTGTCGTCGACCGCAAGGACCTGGCGGCAGAGGTAGCCAAGATGCTGGCCACCGACGGCCCCTATATCCTGGAGTGCGCCATCAAGGAGGAAGACAACGTGCTGCCTATGACACCTCCCGGAAAGAGCGTGGACGAGATGTTGCTGGAGATAAAACTTTAACTTCTAAGAACAAGAGATGGAACAAGAAAAAACATTATATACCTTGCTGGTCTATTCTGAGAACATTGCCGGTATCCTCAATCAGATAACGGCCGTGTTCACGCGCCGTCAGGTGAATATCGAGAGCCTGAATGTGTCGGCGTCGAGCATCGAAGGACTCCACAAGTACACCATCACCGCATGGAGCGACGAAGACCAAATCACCAAAATCACCAAGCAGATAGAAAAAAAGATAGACGTGGTGAAGGCCCAGTACTACCGCGACGACGAGCTCTATATCCGCGAGACCGGTCTCTACAAGCTGTCCACTCCCGAGGTGATGGCCAATCCGGAGATCTCACGCACCGTGCGCCGCAATGACGCCTTCATCACCGAGGTCAACCCCATTTATGTCATTGTGATGAAGAGTGGGCGCACCGAGGAAATCATGGCGCTTTATGACAAGTTGAACGCCTTTGGCTGCATCCTCCAGTACACCCGCTCTGGACGCATCGCCGTGACCCGGAGCACGGAGGAGGAAGTGAGCCGCTATTTGGAGGAAAGGGAGAAAAGAGCATGACGATGGACAAAGTAGGAAAATATCTGTTTATGTCGGAGCCGTTCCACTGCGACTTCTCCCATCGGCTCTTTATGGGCCATTTGGGCAACCACTTGCTCAACGCCGCCGACTTCCATTCCACGGAGCGCGACTTTGGCATGACCTATCTCAATCCCATCCACAAGACCTGGGTGCTCTCCCTTGCCGTCGAGATGACCGAGATGCCCCTGCAGTATACCAAGTTTTATGTGGAGACATGGGTGGAGAGTGCCATGAAGTATTTCACCAACCGCAATTTCCGGGTGGTGGGCGAGGACGGACATGTTTTCGGCTATGGGCGCAGCGTGTGGGCCATGATAGATACTGACACTCGCCAGCCACAGGACATCATGGCCATCCATGACGGGGCCATCAACAACTGGATCGTGGCCGACAAGGAGTGCCCCATCGACAAGAGCTCGCGTGTCAAGATGGGAGCCGACGCTCCGTTGGTGCGTACCATCGACACCTATTATAATGATGTGGATGTCAATGGCCACATCAACTCAATCAAGTATATTGAGCATGTGCTCGACCTCTTCGACCTTGAGTTCTACCGCCAGCACCGGATAGAGCGCTTCGAGATTGCTTATGTGGCCGAAAGCCACCAGGGCGACAGGCTCGGATTCTATCAGGAGCAGACTGCCGACAACGATTATAACATACGTATCGTCAAGACAGAGCCTGCGGGTGGAGAAACTGCACAAAAACCAATAGAAGTGTGCCGAGTAAGAATTAAATTTGTAAAAAACTGAAAGTAAATTTGGTTGTTTCGTTTTAATTTTATACTTTTGCATCCACAAAACAACAAAGATAGAAATTAAACAACAACTATCAGCCCCATCGTAGGGCTGAAACTAAAAAACGTATAAACTATGGCAGAAATGAATTTCGGTGGCGTTATCGAGACAGTAGTCACCAACAAAGAATTTTCATTGGAAAAAGCACGTGAAGTATTGAAGAACGAAACCATCGCCGTGATTGGCTACGGTATTCAGGGTCCTGGTCAGGCCGGCAACCTGCGTGACAACGGATTCAATGTAATCGTAGGCCAGCGCAAGGGCAAGACATACGACAAGGCAGTGGCAGACGGATGGGTTCCGGGCGAGACACTCTTCTCTATCGAAGAGGCTGCCGAGAAGGGTACCATCATCTGTATGCTCCTTTCTGACGCAGGACAGATTCAGGTATGGCCTAAAATCAAGCCTTATCTGACCAAGGGCAAGACGCTGTATTACTCTCACGGCTTTGCCATCAACTGGAACGACCGCACCGGCGTGGTTCCTCCATCCGACATTGACGTCATCATGGTGGCTCCTAAGGGTTCGGGCACATCGCTCCGCACCATGTTCCTGGAAGGCCGTGGCCTGAACTGCTCATACGCTGTATACCAGGACGCTTCCGGTCATGCCGAAGAGAAGACCATCGCTTTCGGTATCGGTATCGGAGCCGGCTATCTCTTCAAGACCACATTCCAGCGTGAGGCCACATCCGACTTGACTGGTGAGCGTGGCTCGCTGATGGGTGCTATCGAGGGACTGCTCGAGGCTCAGTATGAGGTGCTTCGCGAGCACGGACACTCTCCCTCTGAGGCTTTCAACGAGACCGTTGAGGAGCTGACCCAGAGCTTGATGCCGCTCTTCGCCGAGAAGGGTATGGACTGGATGTATGCCAACTGCTCCACTACCGCCCAGCGTGGCGCCTTGGATTGGGCTCCCCGCTTCCGTGAGGCCATCAAGCCTGTGATGGAGTGGCTCTATCTGTCAGTGAAGTCGGGCAACGAGGCCCAGATTTCTATCGACAGCAACTCTAAGGCCGACTATCGCGACGGCTTGAACAAGGAATTGGAAGCTATGCGCAACATGGAAATGTGGCGTACAGCAGAGACCGTTCGCAAGTTGCGTCCGGAGAATAGCGAAGACTAATTTTGTTAATACACATTTATACTTTTGTCTGAGAAGGATTGCCCGTGAGGGCAGTCCTTTTTTTTATGCTCGGCATGACATTGGTTAACTTCTCCACCTCAACTGTCACTCGTACAGGAATGTGTAACGAATAACGACCTGTAAGGTTGAAAAATGTAGTGGGGCAACTCACCGTACCCACCGTAATGGGCGTGATAAAAGGAATGTCCTTTTATGATAATTTTATTACATCTAATTATTTTGAGAAAATAAACTTGCCTGGTTACGAAGAGAAAGTTGCCTGATTTCTGGGAGAAAGTTGGCAGGTTTCTCTTCGT
>CALGHW010000084.1 GCA_937916075.1 uncultured Prevotella sp. | reverse complement strand
TAAAGGACGCTACATTCTGAACGGAACCCTCCGCTATGAAGGCACCAACACTTTAGGCAGCGCCCGCAAGAGCCGGTGGCTACCCACCTGGAACATCTCCGGAGCATGGAACGCTCATGAGGAAGGCTGGTTCAAGCAGTTTCAGCCCTGGCTGAGCCATTTCACACTGAAAGGCTCCTATTCACTGACAGCAGACCGTGGCCCATTTGACATCTCCAACTCCGTGGCCATCATCAACAGCGAGATTGCCTGGCGACCCGCCAGCTCCGACCAGGAGACAGCCCTGCGCATCACCCAGCTCGGCAACTCCGAACTGACTTATGAGAAGAAGCACGAACTGAGCCTTACAGCCGACATGGGCTTCCTCAACAACCGCATCAACCTGGAACTCAGTTGGTATGACCGCCGCAACTTCGACCTTATCGGTCCGGTTACCGTGCAAGGTGTCGGTGGAGAAATCAACAAATACGGCAACATCGCCGACATGAAATCAAGTGGCTTCGAGTTGTCGCTGAGCACCAAGAACATCCAAACAAAAGATTTTGAATGGGGCACCACCTTCCTCTACTCACACCAACACAACGAGGTGACCAACCTGAAAAACACCTCACGCATCATCGACCTTGTACGTGGCAACGGATTTGCTTTGGAAGGCTATCCCGTACGCTCTATCTTCAGTATCCCGTTCAACAAGCTTACCAACGAGGGCTTGCCCACTTTCAAGGTAGCAGATGACAAGATAACAACCGACGGAATCAACTTTCAGGAATATGCCGACCTGAGCTGGCTGAAGTACGACCCCACCGACTATGGCTCGCTGGAGAACACCTTCAGCTACAAGGGATTCCGACTGAATGTCTTCATCGTCTACTCCTTTGGCAATGTGGTAAGACTCGACCCCGTATTCTCCAACACCTACACCGACATGGTGGCCACACCGCGAGAATTCAACAACCGATGGTCGTCGTCAGGCGAGGAAAACGTAACCACAGTGCCCGTAATACCATCACGCCGCCAAAACTTCCTCAACCCCAACCTCTCGGTGGCCTACAACGCCTACAACTACAGCACTGAGCGCATCGCCAAAGGCGACTTTATCCGCATGAAAGAGATATCACTCGACTACACCTTCCGAGGCAAGTGGATGGCCAAGTTGGGACTCAACAACCTGAACCTCAAGCTGCAGGCCACCAACCTCTTCCTCATCTATGCAGATAAGAAGCTCAACGGCAACGACCCCGAATTTTTCAACACAGGTGGTGTGGCATCACCGATGCCCAAGCAATACACATTCACAGCAAGAATAGGTTTTTAAAGACAACACACATCATGAACAGACAACATTTCAACAAGACATATCTACTGGCAGGCTTGCTGTCGGCTCTGTCACTCAGCTCATGCAACGACTTTCTCGACGCTACTCCAGACAGCCGCATCACAGTAGACTCTGAAGAGAAAATCAAGGCGTTGCTCACCACCGCCTATCCCGGCGCATCATATGTGAGAGTGGCCGAACTGGCCTCTGACAATGCCGACGACCTCAACGGATCCGCCAACGGCTACTACGACAGATTCTCCGAACAATGCTTCCGCTGGCAAGAGGTGACGGAGCAGGACAACGAAAGCCCGCAGATGATTTGGCAAGACTATTACGCCGCCATCGGAGCCGCCAACCAAGCCCTCAAGGCTATCGACGATATGGGAGGAGCCTCCACAGACAATCTGAAGGCCTACCGGGCCGAGGCTCTGCTCTGCCGGGCTTACGCCCACTTCATGCTCACCAACATCTTCTGCCTCAACTATTCCAAGGCCCACAGCGCCACCGACATGGGTATCCCTTATACCACCGAGCCGGAGACGACACTTGACCCCAAATATGACCGGGGCACCGTGGCTGAAGATTATGCCAAGGTGGAGCGCGACCTGCAAGAGGGTATGGCCCTGATGAGCGACGGCATCTATAAGGTGCCCCGCTATCACTTCAACACCAAGGCAGCCTATACTTTCGCCTCACGCTTCTACCTGTTCTACCAAAAACCAGACAGCGTCATTAAGTACTCCACCTTGGCGCTGGGTAACAATGCCAGTGAAATGATGCGTGACTATGACGCCATGGCCAATATGCCCACCGACAACATGCAGCCCCGCGCACAGCAGTATGCATCGGCCAGCGAACAGGCCAACTTCTTGCTCTGTCCCGTCTATTCCACCGACCAGTATTACTTCAGTGGCTACTCCACCGGAAGCCGCTTCAACAACAACAGCTACATCGGACAGGCAGAGGAGTTCTTCGCCACCCCATGGGCTCCCGAAAATGACGTGGCACAGCAGTCACAACAGCTCTTCAAGTTCTACTGGTTCTACAGCGCTGCCTACAATAAGTTTATGCTGCCCAAGACCCCGGCTTACTTCGAGGAGGTAAACGCCAACACCCACACGGGATATTACCGCACGGTGTTTGTGGCATTGAAATCTGAGGAGGCTCTGCTCAACCGGGCCGAGGCCTATGCCATCAAAGGTGACAATACCCGGTGTCTGGAAGATATCAACACATGGACCGGCAACTTCGTGGCCGACAGCGTAGAATACAACACCTACCAATATGACGAGAACTGGAATTATATCTACGCCAAAGAGGCCACCAACAACCATCTGACGATGGACCTCATCCGGCAGTGGGCCGAAAGATATGACTATTACCGCCCCGAAAAGCCCGCACCCCGCAAGCACCTGCACCCGGAATGGCTGACCCTCACTGAGGGAAGCGACCAGGAAGACCTGCTCCAAACCTTGCTGCTCATCCGGCGCATCGAGTTCCTGCATGAAGGTATGCGCTGGTTTGACATCAAGCGCTATGGTATCAAACTCTACCGCCGCCTCATCATCACCTCACTCAATGCCCTGGAACTGACCGACAGCATGGAGTATCGTGACCCTCGCCAGGCCGTGCAACTGCCTTTTGAGGTGCGCGCAGCCGGTCTGCAGCCCAACCCAGCCAAGAACACGACCACGACAGCCGGTTACAGCTTGTGGAAACCGGGACACAGGGACTCGTTAATCATCAAAAAATAAAAAGTAGAACTAAAAAATGAAAGCAATGATGAACACAAGATATTTTCTTTTCACAATCATGGCCACCGTCGCTCTCGGATTCTCCGCTTGCAGCAGCGATGACGCTCCCAATACAGACATCAGTGTCATCAAGGACTCGCAGACACCTCAGAACAACCTCGACCGTTGGCTCTACAAGAATTATGTCATACCCTATAATGTGGAACTGCGCTACCGCTGGGAAGACAACGAGACCAGCATGGACTATATCCTCGTACCGCCTAAGATGAAAAACGCCATCCGCATGGCCCGCCTGCTGAAGTATATCTGCTTCGACTCGTTTGACGAGGTGACCGGCGGTCCGCAGTTTATCCACGCTTACTTCCCCAAGTTGGTACACCTCGTAGGCAACCCCGGATGGAACAGCAACGGCAGCACCACTCTGGGAAGCTCCGAGGGTGGATACAAAATCAACCTGTGGTATGTGAACCATCTGGGCGACTTCCTCTACGATGACAACTGGCAGCCCAAGGACAGTGTCATCTATGACCGCGAGGAGCTCAACGCCACCTATTTCCATACCATCATCCACGAGTTCGGACATACCTTCCACCAAAAAGTGCCCTACACCAATGAGTTCAACCAGATAACGGGCACCAACTATTTGGGCGGAATGTGGACCTCGGAGTTTGCCAGCGAGACCGACCCGCAGATTTACGCTCTCGGATTTGTCACCGCCTATGCTTCCTACAGCGCCAATGAGGATTTCGCAGAGACTTTCTCTTCTTATGTGTGTGACAGCGACGAAGAGTTTCAGGCCAAGCTCGACAAGGCCGGAACCAGCGGCAGGGCAAAAATCAACCAGAAGCTACGCATTGTGAAGGCTTACTTCAAGGAAAACTGGAAACTCGACATCGAGGCCCTACACAAGGCCGTACAAAAGCGCGAGGCCAACCTGAAAAATATCAACTTTGATGACATCAGCCTGTAAGACAAAAACTGTAACCCATCATTTAAAAGAAAGGACAAATGATTATGAAACACAAGATAATCAGACTCGGACTGGCAGCCTTGGTGACTGCGACCTTCGCCACCTCGTGCCAAATGAAGGAAGATGACTTATTCAGCGTAGACCCCGCCCCCCGCCAGGACAACTGGATGGCCGAATACCGGAGGGTGTTCAACAACAACGAATACGGCTGGGCCTTGTATACAGACAACCCTACCTACGGCCGACACCCGGCCGTATACACCTATGCCGTGAAGTTTGACCAGCAAAACTGCACGTTTTACAAGTCAGAGTCCACCGCCCATCTGCCGAACGTATCGACACTCGACAGCGTGGTGAGCCAGTACTCCTTCAAAATGGACAATGGCATCGTGCTCTCGTTTGATACATACAACGACTTCTTCCACTACTATGCCGACCAGTCACAATATTTCTCACAAGATCTCCAGGGCGACTTTGAGTTTTGTCTGGACCGCTACTCCGCCAATGAGGACACCATTTTCGGACGGGGCAAGACCAAGCAACTACCTTTCTTCATGGTCAAAATGAAGACAACACCGGAAGAATACCAAAAGCAGTCTGACTCTATCAACGCTTATGCGGCTTACAACTGTGTGATGCACTGCGCCGGCGACACCCTGCCGGCACGCTTCCTCAGTGGTTACCACAACCTGCTGGTATACTATCCCGACTCTGCCGGTGGCGACAATGTGGAGCACATGTATTCCTATGGCAACCTGACCAATGGCATCTACCTGCTGGAGAACTTCAAGTACAAAGGACACACCGTGGTGGAGATGCACCTCAACAAGACTACAGGCGAATTTTTTGACCCTGTGTCTGGCGCCAAAATAGGCCCCAAGCCTCTGGCCGACTATCTACTCAACGATGATTCCGACGACAACTGGTTCTTCGGCTACAGCGGACTGGGCTCCTGGACCCAGTCACAATGGGACAAAATGCGCCAGGCACTGAGTGCCAGCGGCAAGTTCAATCCCGACGATTTCCACAATATCACCCTTGCCAACGAAGGCAACGGACAGGTGGTGCTACTGCTCAACGAATGGTACGGAAACGACGAGATTCACTTTCACATGGAAATGAAGAAGGTGAGCGATGACGAAATTGCCTTCCGATACACGGGCATGGAAATGAGCGGACGTGACTTCAGCTTCTACGACGCAGGACTGAAATACCTGGTGGATGCCGTGGCCAAGCAAGACCGTTGGACTACCTACCGCGTGAGCTACAAGAGCGGCAACCCAATGAATCCATCGGGACTCATCTTCACCGACGAGAGCAATCCCGACAACAGCTATTACTTTGAGACCAACTTCAGATACTATCATGACAGTATCTGGGAATGACTTGAAACGAGGAATATGCAGGAAGAGGGGGATGGTACGGCATCTGTCCCCTCCTCCTTTGTAAAAAAGGAAGCCAACCATCCTTTTCAACCTTGTAAAACAAGGAAGCCCATCGGCAGCTGAAATATTCATGCTGCTGATGGGCTTCTTGTTGAAGTTATTACCCTTCTTACTCATCCACCTCGTCACTGTCACTCACGGGAATGTCCATGATGGGCAGCTGGCGGTCAATGGCCGAGTTGAAGGATATGATGGTCTCGCTGCGCGACAAACCCAACGGCTGGAGCTTGTCGTGGATGATGTTGAGCAAGTGATGGTTGTTGATGGCGTAAATCTTGATAAACATATCAAAATCGCCTGTCGTGTAATGACACTCCACCACTTCGGGTATCTGCTTCAGCTCTTCCACCACTTTATCAAAGCTCTCCGGGTTCTGAAGGTTCAAACCGATGTAGGCACATGTCTCATAACCAATCTTTTCGGGGTCGATAACAAACTGTGAACCCTTCAGAATTCCCAAATTAGTCAGCTTCTGTATACGCTGGTGTATTGCCGCACCGCTCACCTTGCAGGCGCGAGCCACTTCAAGAAAAGGAATACGCGCATCCTCCGCTATCAAACGGAGAATCTGCTTGTCCAATCTATCCAATCTTTGATTTGCCATTTTAGTTACGATTCTTTTATTTGCTTGCAAAGATACTATTTTTTCCCCACTTAAACAATAAATTATAACTAAAATAACAGTATTTAGTGGAAAACTGATATTATTTTTCCTTTTGTTGAGCAGAATAATTTATCTTCAGCGCACCGCTCTGGCGCAATGCTTGTTTCACGTCTGTGATAATGCCCATGCGGGTCTGCCGGTCGGCCTTGATGCTCACCGTCATCTTTTTGAGGTCCTCGGGCGCCATGTGTGAACGCTCCGCACTGATATAATCGGCTATGTCCGACACGTCGGCATACTTGTCATTGAGCTGGATGCGAGTAGCCTCGCCTGCCACCGGCTGCAACTGCCGGATGGGCTTTCCTATATAGATATAGGATACGGTGGACTTCTTGGTGAGTTTCTCCAGTTGGGTACCCTGTGGCACCTTGTATTCCACCTTCATCTGCACCTGACGCATGTGGGTGACGATGATGAAAAAGAAGAGCACGGCAAATATCAGGTCGGGCAACGAGGCCGTATTGAGCCCCGGCACCTCGTGGTCCTTACGCTTAAACATACTCATGGATTACCTCCTTCCTTACTTTGATGGGTCGGTTCGGCCTCGGATATCCTTTGGGGATAATATTTCGCGACGGCCTCGCGCTCGGCAGCCGAACATTCTTTCAGAGAATGGCCGAAACGCTTCCGGGCCAACTCGTCACGCAGTTGATTGTAAGCCGCCACAATGGCATTCTGCATATTGAAGTAAGCGTCATAGCTGGTGTTGGCATCAGCCTGCACCGACACCACATGCTTGTCGGTAATCCGGCACTGTCCCAACAGGGAGATAAACACCGGATGACGCTCGGGCAGGGTGTTCAGGTCGTGGCGATTGTCCACAAACTCCCTCACCCGCTCCTGCAACTGCCTCAGCGACACCTCCTTGCCGTCACAGGTGAGTCGGTCGTTGCCGTCTAGGCTCACGTTCAGCACATTACGCTGCGCCACGCTCACCTCCCTCAGCTCATTGGGTTGCGGTGGCGGCGGGAGCTGGCGCGGCAGTCCCTTGTCGCTGTCCATCGAGGTAGTGACCAGAAAAAACGTGAGCAACATAAACGAGATGTCGGCCGTCGAGGTAGTGTTCAACGGGGGGATGCGGTGACGCTTTCGGTTGGCAAACATGGCTAACGTCCTCCTTTCGTGTGATGCAGGCGACGGTTGTAGCCCGACATGCCATAGCCCACAGCGGCCAGGGCCACCAGGACAAGAACGATCGCCGTATTGATAAACATATCCGTGGCTTTCAGCCAGAACGTATCG
>CALGHW010000083.1 GCA_937916075.1 uncultured Prevotella sp. | reverse complement strand
CACGTCCTGCACCTTTCTCAGCAGTTGCTCCATCGCCACGTCGTAAGCCAGGGGGTCATGCCCGTCAAGCGGCAGTTCCCTGATATCGTGGCCTGCGCTCCATACGGATGCCCTACATTCGGCCTTGATTACAATTCCCACACATTCCTTTTGATACGCCTCATTGATACCGGCAATCAATTCCTTGCACATTTGCTCGCTCAGACAGTTTAGCTTCTTGGGATTTTGCATCTCAAGAAAGCAGATGCGGTCTGTGATGTTAATTCCTACCATACTAATTGTTTTTTTCTTGTTATAAATGGTTTGGATGCAAAATTACGAAAAAAAAATGAAATGAGTGGCATTGATGTTTTTTTTGTTGTTGATAGTAGGTGTCCATAAATGCGATTCATTTTGAATGTCTACTTAATGGGGCGGCACGTTCTGTCTCGATGAAAAATCAGGCGTGTCATGTCTTTTCCTTTTGGGGCGGATTGCTCACTCCCAATCATCCAGTCCGATTTTTTTAACCCGAATAATTTGTCTAATCAAAATATAATTGATACTTTTGCACACAATATTCCCGATGTGCAACAAGACCAAAAAGAAACAAGAGGAGGAACAAGGTAGATTATGTCAATATCAAAGACGAGACAGAAGTTAGTGGATGTGGCCCGTCAGCTTTTTGCGAAGAACGGACTTGAGAACACGACGATGAACGATATAGCCGTGGCCTCGGGGCGTGGCCGGCGGACGCTTTATACCTATTTTAAAAGTAAGGAAGACGTTTATTATGCGGTCATTGAGTCAGAGCTGGAGCGGCTGTCGGACAAGCTGGACGAGGTGGCCGCCAAGAACACACGGCCCCAGGACAAGATTATCGAGCTGATTTATACTCATCTGAACATGATCAAGGAGACGGTGGTGCGCAACGGTAACCTGCGGGCGGAGTTCTTCCGGAACATCTGGATGGTGGAGAAGGTGAGAAAGAACTTTGACGAAGACGAGATAGAGCTCTTTCGTAAGGTGTATGCCGAAGGAAAGGCCAACGGAGAGTTTGACATAGACAACGTGGACTTGGTGGCCGACATCACGCACTATTGCATCAAGGGACTGGAAGTGCCCTATATCTATGGGCGCCTGGGGCATGGCATGACCGAGGAGACCAGCAAGCCGCTTGTGACCAAGGTGGTGTATGGCGCATTGGGCAAGAGTCTGTTAAGATAAGAAAACACATATATTAATTATACTCATTTTAAACATAAAAAGATGAAATTATTGGAAGGAAAGACAGCCCTGATTACAGGCGC
>CALGHW010000082.1 GCA_937916075.1 uncultured Prevotella sp. | reverse complement strand
AAAAAACATCAAAAGAAAATATGATTTTTTACCCCCCCCCGTTCTCAATTTTGGATTAAAATGCCTGGTGATGGATTCTTTTACAAGGAGAGGCAGAAGGGCGGTTGCTGTTCATTAATTTGGCGATGCCATTTCAACAGATTGCTTCCAGTAATTTTCTTCTTTTCTATTCTTTTGAAAAGAAAATGCGTGAAATGGTAATATTTCTCAATTTATTTGTGTAAATTTGTAGCCTGAAACGATATTTTAGTGATATTTATGGTACACAATATTTTTAAGGGCTTGGGTATTGCCCTGATTACACCGTTCTGCGAAGACGGTTCGGTGGACTATACCGCATTGGTAAAACTGGTGGAATATCAGCTTGATAATGGGGCTGACTTCTTCTGCATATTGGCTACGACGGGCGAGACGCCCTGCCTGACGGCCGACGAGAAGGCGAAAATCAAGGACACGGTCATCGCCACGGTAAAGGGGCGAGTGCCTATCCTGATGGGGTGTGGCGGCAACAATACGGCCGCCGTGGTGGAAGAGCTTCGTTCGGCCGACTTCCACGGCATCGACGGTCTGCTGAGTGTGTGTCCTTATTATAATAAGCCGTCACAAGAAGGTCTCTACCAGCATTTCAAGGCTATTGCCGAGGCCAGTCCGTTGCCGGTGGTGCTTTATAATGTGCCGGGCCGTACGGGAGTGAACCTGAAGGCGGAGACCACGGTGCGCCTGGCTCAAGACTGCGAGAAGATTGTGGCCATCAAGGAGGCCAGCGGCAACTTGGAGCAGGTGGACGAGATTATCAAGAACAAGCCGGCCGACTTTGATGTGCTTAGCGGTGACGATGCGCTTACGTTCCCGATGATATCTTGTGGAGCCGTAGGCGTTATCAGTGTGATTGGCAATGCCTTGCCCCGCGAGTTCTCCAAGATGATACGGCTGGAGTTTAAGGGGGAGTATGAAGGCGCCCGCAAGATACACCATAAGTTTACCGACCTGTTCAGCTTGCTTTTCATTGACGGCAACCCGGCCGGCGTGAAAGCGATGCTTCATGAGATGGGCATGATAGAGAACGTGTTGCGGTTGCCGCTCGTTCCCACACGTATCTCCACGCTCCAGAAGATGAGCGAGATACTGAGGAGCCTGAAGATTTAGGAATAATTAGTAATTGAACGAAGAAACGCGAAGAGAGGAGGTCGCCTGTAAAAGTAGGGGAGACCTCCTCTCTTCGCGTTTCTTTTGGGCTTCTTTAATTTTCTTGATGTTTCAGTTTCCATTTGTAATTTCTTGGTATCCCACTAATTGCCATGTGCGCTGTCCGATACCTTTATAATAGAGGTAGGCTTGGTAGCGGTTCTCCGTTTGGTAGAAGCTGCCCTCAGATGGCGGAATGGTCAGTTGGCCACCGGGCGAGCGCAGCAAGTATTGGTAAGAGTAATAGCCCTGCTTTTGCAGGATGGTGGCAAAGTATGACTTCTCCTCCCGGTCATATTCCATGGCATAGTGGGTCCAGTCGGCGTCGGTGGTCCATCGGCCCTCGATGACGGGCGTGGCACTGTCAATCTCGTCTGTGCGCAGTTGGTAGTGTACAAAGACGTATTCGGCCGTATAGTCATTTTCTGTGTTGTCGCTGTTGCGGATGTAGAACGCTCCGTCGGCATCCACATCATACAGATAGTTACGCCGTGGCCCACTGACAAAGGGGTAAGCGTTATAGTAATGTCCGTCCCAGCTGATACGGTCGATGCCCATGGTTGGGTGGCTCACGTCCAGTATTTCATACTTGTGGTATTCGTTGCCCGCCTCGAAGATAAGGTCACGGTTGTGGACCCATTGCAATCCCTTGGTGTTGATGAAATTAGGACGTAGGTTGCGCCGGGCATTGTCCTCACGCCCGTTTTGTGTCACGACCAGCTGAATCTGTTCGTCCAGGTTGCTCACATTCATGTTGCCAAAGTCTACAGCCACACTGATTTGCTGGTGGCTCTGGTTGACGTCGATGTCCGTGTTGGTGGTCATGTCCATGGACACCTTCATCTTGGGGTCTACTACCATGAACTCTGCC
>CALGHW010000081.1 GCA_937916075.1 uncultured Prevotella sp. | reverse complement strand
CGATGGCCCGATCGTCATCGACCAAGCGGTTGAGCAGGGATGACTTGCCGGCATTTGCCGGTCCGACGATGGCCACGGAGAGGCCCTCCTTGATGGCTTTGCCGGTGCTGAAAGAGTTGACAAGCCGGGTGATGACTTGTTCGATTTCTTGGGTGATACGGAGTAGTTCGCTGCGGTCGGCAAATTCCAGTTCCTCATGGTCGGAGAAATCCAGTTCCAGTTCCATGAGAGAGGTGAGGTGTAAGAGTTTGTCTCTCAAGGCCGACAGTTCCCGGCTGAACGATCCCCGCATCTGGTTGATGGCCATTTTATGGGCGGCAGCCGACTTGGAGGCTATCAGGTCGGCCACGGCTTCTGCTTGCGAGAGGTCCATCTTGCCATTGAGGAAGGCTCGTTGCGTGTATTCGCCTGGTCCGGCAGCCCGGCAGCCGTTTTGGATGAGCTGTTGCATCACTTGCTGAAGAATGTATGACGAGCCGTGGCAGGAAATTTCCACTGAGTCCTCGCCTGTGTAAGAATGTGGGGCCCGGAAGATACTGACCAGTACTTCGTCGATTATTTCGCCACGGTCGCTCTTGATATGTCCGAAGGCGAGGGTATAGGGGGAGCGTTCGGAGAGCGGAATAGCATGATTGCCGACGGGAGTGAAAATCCTGTCGGCAATCGTTATCGCTTCAGCTCCCGAAACACGGATGATGCCGATGGCCCCTCCTGGTGCGGTGGCGATGGCACAGATGGTGTCTTGGGTATTCATTCTCTTTGTATTATATCCGTTCCAGTACCAGCTTTACAAGGTCGTCGATGTGGTTTTTATAGCCTGTGTCTGCTTTTCCGGCCACGCGGTTGGCGATGACCATGCAGCATGTGGTCGCCTTATGTCCCATCAGGCGTGCCAGACCGGCCAGAGCGGAGCTTTCCATCTCGAAGTTAGTGATGCGGCGGCCCTGGTATTCAAAGCTTTCTATCTTCTCGTTCTGGTGCGGGTCGGCCAGGGGCACACGGAGCTGTCGTCCCTGCGGTCCGAAGAATCCGCCGCAGGCGATGGTGATACCTCTCACCATGTCCTTGCCGGCGATGCGCTCCACCAGTTCCTCGTTGGCGTTGATGACATAAGGATAGGCCACACACATATTGCCGATCCATCCCAAATGGGCTATCAGAGCGCGTTCCAGGGCCAGATCGCACACGGCGTTGCGTCCCTCGTAGAAGTTGAGCAGGCCGTCGAAGCCGATGGAGGTTTCCGAGCAGATGAAGGTGCCTTCAGGCGTGTAGGGCTGCAAGCCGCCACAGGTGCCTATGCGGACAATCTCGAGACTGCGTGGCTGTGGCTTTT
>CALGHW010000080.1 GCA_937916075.1 uncultured Prevotella sp. | reverse complement strand
ATAGTTCATATGTTAATTCCTTATTTTTAAGCGTTTGACAATCATTTGTCCTTTATCTGCTTGGAAGCTCCGCTCTGTGCGTCGGCGTGCTGCCCCGCATAAGCCGCATAGGCCTGGTTGACGGCTTTGAGAAAGGCGCGGCTGGTGATGGTGGAGGCCGTAATGGCATCCACGTCGCCACCGTCCTTGCTGACCGTGAGCGGTCTGGCCGTGTCCATCTTGCGTCCGATGATGCTGCCCTTACCGTCCTTTTGGAACCATTTGCCGGCCTTGGCTCCAAGTCCTGGTGTCTCAGCCGTCTGAAGTACCGTATAGCCCAGTACCTCATGGTTTGTTCCAAAGCCTACCAGTACTTTCAGGTCGCCTCCGAATCCGCCTGTTGTGCTCTCCACTGCGGCCCCCAGGCTCCGGCCGTTCTTGTCGGCCACCTGATGGATGACAAAGGTATAGTCCTTTCCGCCGATATTACTTGTCGTTTCCTGGCTGGCCGTCACGGTAAGGTCGGTCACGCCCATTACCGTCTTGATGCCGTCAGCCAGTGTCTGCTCGTTTTGCTGCGCGATGGGGCCCTTGGTTTCCTCATTGACCCAAGCCAGGACACCGCCTGTAATCACGGCAACGGCCACAAGCACAATCACCATATTGGTGAGTGTTGATTCTAACTTCTTCATTTCTTTACTACCTCCCCGAAACGTTTTGGTTTGACATAAGTGTTGATGAGCGGCGTGAAGGCGTTCATGATGAGGATGGCGAACGACATGCCTTCGGGATAACTGCCCCAGTTGCGGATGACTACCGTGAGGAAGCCAATGCCTACACCATATACTATCTGTCCCTTGGCACACATGGGTGATGTGACATAGTCCGTGGCCATAAAGATGGCGCCCAGCATCAGGCCTCCGCTCAGTATCTCGGCAAGGGGCGATGCGTAGACGGGACTGTAAAGGGGCATCAAGCCGCTGAACACGAATACCGTGGCGATGATGCTCACGGGGATATGCCAAGTGATGATTCGCTTCCACAGCATATAGGCAAGGCCAAGGAGCAAGGCCAGGGCGCACACCTCGCCGATGGTGCCGGCACCGCCGGCCATGTCGTTGCCCAACAGCATGTGGAAGGAACTGGGCAGGCTGTCGAGCAGCGAGCTGTCACCCGTCTTGATGGCGGCCTTCATCACGCTTAGGGGCGTGGCGCCCGTCTCCGCGTCGATATAGCTCGTAAGCTGGCCCGCCTTGGGCCATGAGGTCATTTGGGCCGGAAAGCTCACCAAGAGGAAGCAGCGTCCCACCAGGGCCGGGTTAAACAGGTTGCAGCCCAGTCCGCCAAAGGTCATCTTGCCGATGCCGATGGCCACCAGGGCTCCTATCAGGATAATCCATATCGGAAGATTGGACGGAAGATTGAATCCCAAGAGCAAACCGGTAATGACGGCAGAGCCGTCACAAACCGTGGTATGGCTGTTCCGGAGGATAAACTTGTTGATGGCCCATTCAAACAGCACACAGGCGATAACGCTTGTGGCACACACGATGGCCGAGCCGATGCCGAAATAGAAGAACGAGACGAGCAGGGCGGGTATCAGGGCGATCACCACTCCGTACATATTGCGCTCCACAGAGTCTGTCCCGTGTGCATGAGGTGATAATGAAACAATGAGTTTTCCCATTTCTTTTTCGTATTACTTTTTAGCGTTGCGGGCTCTGATAATGCCCATGACTGTTGATTTGCCCAATCGGATGTTGTCGAGAATGGGCCGATGGGACGGACAGGTGAACTGACACGAACCACATTCGATACACGAGGTGATGTCCTCGGCCTCGGCCTTTTCCCACAGGTGTTTGGCCGAGACAGTGGCCAGGAGGTATGGCTCCAGGCCCATGGGACAGGCTCCCACACACTTGGCGCAACGAATGCAGGGCTGCGCATCTTGACGACGGGCCTCGTCGGCCCCGATGATGGTCACGCTGTTGGTTCCCTTGCATACGGGCACGTCTATAGAGGTCAGGGCCTTTCCCATCATGGGTCCGCCGGCCAGCAGTTTGTTGTCGCCATCAGGCATACCGCCGCAGAGAGCGATGAGGTCGCTCATGGGCGTGCCCATACGCACCAGGAAGTTGCCGGGATGGGGCAGGTGCTTGCCGGTTACTGTGGTATAGCGCTCGAAGAGGGGCTTGTGCTTCATCACGGCCTGATAGACGGCGAAAGCCGTCCCCACGTTTTGGACGATGGCTCCCACGTTGACGGGAATGGCGGGAGGGGCTGGCACTTGACGACGGATAACTGCATCAACCAACTGTTTCTCGCCTCCTTGCGGATAACGTTGCTTCAAGGGCACTATCTCCACCTTG
>CALGHW010000079.1 GCA_937916075.1 uncultured Prevotella sp. | reverse complement strand
AATTGAGGCTTTGCATCTGCTCGCCGATGGAGTAGAAGTCGGCCTCGCTGGACATACGCACCAAGTCGGTATATCCCTCCTGGGCATGACCATAGTCCAAGGCGTTGATGCTCTGTGAAGGTGTGGTCACGGACACTTCGGTAGCGATGATCAAGTCGCCCGACGGGATGTCCTGCGGTGTGTCCAGCTTCACGGTGTTGGTCATGCCGTAATTGATGTTGCCGGTGACGTTCTGCGAGTAGAGACGCTGCAGCTTGCCCGTATTGTCATGCGTGTAGAGGTTGATTTTCCATCCGCCCTGTGCTTCCAGGGGATAGAAGCTCACAGCGGTAATCTTCTGGCCTTGGTAGGCGCTGGTCTGGGTCTCGTCGAAGCGGATACCCGTCTCATAGCTTACGCCTTCCAATCCCAGTCCGAAGGTCTCCACGCTGCTGTTGTCTGCGTCGAAATAGGTCAGTGCGCCATAGTTGGTGACCGGTGCGGTCCACTCCACATAGGCTGAATTATAGCCATGCTGGCGGGCAAAGAGTCCCTCGGGGGTAGAGAGTCCCTTGGCGGCCACGGTCACGGACACTTCCTGGCTCTGGGCCGACTCCTCTCCGCTGTACACCGCACTCACGGTATATTTGTGGTCACCGTCGGGCACATTGGCATCCACAAACGACTCGTTGTCCACAGGAGTGGTGTTCACCTTCACGCCGTCACGATAGATGTAATAGCCTGTGACGCCCTCGGCGGCCACGTTGGGCTTCCAGCTGACGAGCACCGACTTGAGGCCCGAGAACTGCGAGGCTTTCACGCTGACAGGCGCAAGTCCTGTGGTGGCCAGGTTAAACTTCACGACCATCGACTGCAGCGAGATGGAATAGTTGCCCTGCTCGTCCTTGTCGTCATTGTAGTACTGGAATCCCATCACATTGTCGTCGGCCGACACCGTGGCCGCGCGGGTAATCTGATAAAGGGTCTGTCCGTCACTGTCAGTAGGACCGTCCGGATTGACAAACACATGATAGTCGGCCAGGTTGACGCCCTTGTCTCTCAGGTACTGGTAGGCGTATGAGCTCTTGCCGTCCTGGTAGATGCAGCCCAGCTCGCTGTTCTCACACATGACGGTGTTTTTGTTGCTGATGTCGAAGAAGTCAAAGCCGTCCTGGTCGTTGACCGGATAAACGAGGCTGCTGGTTCCCGTGGCCACATCGTAGAGCGCATTGGCGCCATAGCGGTCTCCATCCTGCTGCCATCCGCCAAAGTAAAGCAGCGTCTTGCCGTCGGGAGTAAACTTGCGGCCCGAGCTCCAAGGGCTCTCATAGTCGGTAATGGTGGTGTACGCGCCGGTGCTGACATCCCAGATACAGGCCTGGCGGTTCTTGTCCTGAACCCATCCACCGACGTGTTGTCCGTCGGGCGAGATGGCATAAGGCATCGACACGCCGTTTTTGTCCTGCAGCTTCTTGTATATCTTGCCGTCCTTCCACACGTAGCCTATATACTTGCCGCCTTCCTCGATGTGGCCGATGATATAATGGCCGTCGGGCGAGATGCCGGAAGCGCCGGAGGCACTCACCGTGGCGGTAGGCATCTCGAGGCGGTTCCACTTGTGGTCCTTCCAGTAGCCGGCCAGCTTGACGGCGGCACCGTTGGGACGATAAGTATGATCGGTATACTCACCGACCACTATACCCTCGTCAGAAACGGAGTAAGTCAGTGAGGGATAAGCCGGATTGAGCAGTTCTATCTCGCCACTCTCCAGATTCCAGAGGAAGCCATAACGCTCGTCGCCATAATCGGCATACACGCCGCAGGCCCACTTGCCGTTGGGTGAGGCGGCGATGATATAATACTCGTTGGGCGTGGTCATCACCATCGGCTTGACGGCTGTCTGGGCCCACGAGGCGCCGCTCAGGAGCAGCGACGCAAACAGTAACTTGGTTTTCATTTGATTTCTTTTTTAATCTTTGGTCTGAATGATTTCTTTTACATGAAAACAAGTAGACAGGTGTTTGGCCCCAAGGAACCATACACCCATCTACTTGCAGTGCTTGTTATGCCAAATGCTTACTTGACGTTATACTTGTAGGCATTGACTTTTCCGTTCTTCTCGACACAGATGATGTAAGTGGCGGCAGGAAGACGGTCGAGCGACACGCTGTTGGTATCTTTCTCGGCATATACCTGCTGGCCGCCGACGGCGAATACGGACACATTAGCGTTGCCGCCGAGTGACACGTGGCGGCCGTTGAAGGTTACCTGAACCGGACCGTCGACGGTGACAGCCTCAATGGCTGCAAGGTCCTTGATGTCCTTGAACTTGATGTCGATGGTGTCAGAGATAGCCTTGCCCAACTGGTAGCTGGTCACGAGGTATGCCTGGGCGTCCTCGTCATAGAGCATCACAGTGGTCTTGTTGGCGTTCACGTCGGTAGTGTCGGTCTCTGCCACACCTGCACCTACGAAATAGAGGCTGTTCTTGATGAAGCCATACTTGTCGGCATTCTCCGGATTCTTCCAAGAGAGGTCAGCGTAGTAAGTCTTCTGCAGACTGACAAACGAGCCAGTGGTCTCCACCTTGGCGCCGGTGACGGCCAGGTCGGTGACAGCGGGAAGGTCGGTGTGTACCGTCACGTTGACAGGGTTAGAAGAGTAATAGGCAGAATATTCCGTGGCAGGCTCGTCTACGCCCATGTCGTCGCCCATATCGTCCATCGGGCCGATATCAGAGGAAGATGCGGGGAAGATAGGCTGGATGAAGTAGGTATAGGTGCCGTTCTTCAAGCCCTTGTCCTGATAGACGCACATATTTGATGCCTCATCAAAGACATCCATGATATCAACCGTGTCAACAGGCAGACAGTCACGATAGATGACAAAGCTGCAGCCCTGTGCCCAGGCCATCTGCGGTATGGTGAAGGCGAGGTCTACGGTGTTGGTCAGCTCCTCGTCGGCCTCTGCCGCAACGATTTCCATAGCGGTCATCTCGTCCATGTCGGTAAAGTCGGAATAGATGTAGCGCTTGGGCTTTCCGTTCTGATACCAAGTGCCATTGGAGTAAATAGAGTCTGTGACAGCCATCTCGTTGACATTGCCGTCCACAGGCGTGTAGACTAACTTCATGTAGGGTTGGGGTTCGCCATCCTCGTCAAACAGATTCTTCTCATACAGGCGGAGCACATTGTCCTCGTAAGTCCAAGTTTCGAGCTGCTTGCCTACCATCTCCGGGAATTCAGGATTCTCGGGGTTCACCTTGGTGGTATACTGAAGCTCCTCCACCTTGTTGCCGTTCTCGTCATACTGCAGGTCGGCCTCAAACTTGTAAGAGTCGTAGGCGCCGTCTGACGTGTAGTGCAGGGCATGACCGTTATCGTAGCTGCTGTAAGTGATGGTCTGCAGGAGCGCCTTCGACCGCTTGGCATACGTTGCCTTGGTGGCCAGCGTGCCGTCAGCGTTGTAAGTATACACGTGATACTCGTTGGAGATTGTGTCTGTGGCCAACGTGCCGTCAGCATTGTAGGTATAGCTTTCCGAGTTGTAAGTCTTCTTCCAGGCGAAGTCGTCGAAGTCGTACAATCCCCACTGGTAAGTGTCCTTGTTAGTCAGGTTACCATCCTCGTCGAAGGTGCTCTTGGTGATGTCCACCGGTGTGAACTCGTCTGTATAACCGCCGTATTCACCGTAGCCGCGTCCGGTGTTGGCGCGGCCCACCTGCTTGCCGTCGGTGTTGTAATAATAGAACTCACGCTTGGAGACCACATCGTCGGGGATGTCGCCCATAGAACTTCCATACAGGTCGTATTCCACCAGGAAGCGTGTCTGCTTCTTGTCCTCTGCAGGAGGTGTGGCCGGTGTTCCGTCGGCCGTCGATTTGCCATAAGAGACGGCATACACGAGGTCGGACAAATCGCCCTTCTTAGCCACGGTCTTGGCTTCGGTGTCGAAGGTCAAGACGTTCTTGCCGGTCACGAGATAGACATTCTTGCCATCTTCAGACACCACCATGCTGATGTTGGACGACCAGTTTGTCTTGACGGTCGTGTTGGCCACGGCCTCCGAGACGGTGAAATCCTCGCCCACCTTGTAGAGGTTGGCATAGGTGGCCATGTTGTCCTGCACGTTCTGGATGAGGTAGAAGCCGCCCTTGTGGTCGGCCGCGATGGCCTGATACTGTCCGTCGAAGGTGGCCACCTTGGTCATCTTGCCGCTGAGCTGGTCTACAGAATAGAGCTCAGTAATATATTGGTCATCCGCATTGAATCCCACCTCGATGGCATAAAGCACACCGTTCTTGTCGTCGTAGGCCATTCCGGAAGCGTTGTAGCCGGGCTTTCCGTAGGAATAAGAGAAGTCGTTGACCACAACGGTAGTACCCGTTGTGAAGTTGAAGGTGGCCAGGGCGGTAGACTCGTTGTAGTCCTCGTCCACGAGTGTGACAAACGTGTAATACTTGTCACCTGCTGTCACACCGCATTTCACCTCTTGCGCCTGTGCGAAGGCAAAGCCGGAAGGCTCCACCTTAGTGGCCTCTGTAGCATTGACCTTGTCGAGGTCTACGGATGTGGTCTGTGCGCCGTAGGTGTAGGATGGCAGCAAGCCATACACCACATTGTCGGCCCACGCCATTGTCGTAGAGCCGAGCGCCAAAACCAAAACAGCCATTGAATGTAAATACTTCTTCATAAATGATTGTGTTTTGATGTTTAACTGATATATTCTCTATTCTTGGGTGCAAAGGTATGTAAAAATATCTAAATGCAAGCATTTGCAACCAAAAAACTAATATTTTTTTGTTTATCTGCACATAAAAACGTAATTTTGCAAGCGAAAAGCAAGACTTATTTTATAGTCTGACATATTTAAACAAAGATAGAAAACAATTTAATATATATATCAAAAAGCGATGAAGAAACTTATTCTTGGCGTTGCGATGTCCCTCCTCCTGGCAGGAGGCGCCCACGCCACCAGCATTGGCTATGCAAAATCCACCATCAACCGAATCTACACCTTCAAGCTCGGAGACACCACCCAGCAGGGGCAGGCCATCCGCCTGAGCAAGGCCAAGCTCCAGGCCATGAAAGGCAAGACGATAGACTTTGCCGAATTTGTGACCGGCTCGAAAAACACGACAGACGGCAACATCCATACCTTTATCACCACCTCACTGGGCGGCACACCATTAGTCGAAGGCAGTGTGAAGTTGGAGAAAGCCCTCACCTGGTGCAAGTGGACGCTCGACCAGCCTTACACCATCACCGGCGAGGAGGAGAATCTTTACATCGGCTATACCGCCGACATCAAAACCTCCTACAAGCTCCTCATCGCCGACGGCTCGTATGACATCGAGGGCTACAACTTCGCCTATCAGGACGGCAAGTGGGTGGACACCTACGGCATGAACAAGGGAAGCGCACAGATACGCGTCAATGTGGAAGGCGTGGCCGACTATCCCGATGTCATCATGGCCAGCAACAGCTTCGACAGCTATTTCAAGGTGGGAGGCTCTTATGACTTCTCCACCCGCTTCATCAACGCCGGCACAACGGCCATCACCAGCTTTGACGCCCAGGTGTCGGTCAACGACAAAACGGTAACCCAGCATTTTGGCAACCTGAACATCAAGGCCAAGGACAACTACAGCTTCAAGATTACAGGAGTCGACGCCACAGAAGAGGGTGAAAAGGCACTCAAGGTAACTATCAACAACATTAACGGAACGGATGCGGACACCGACTTGTCGGACAACAGCTTCACAGACCATATCTTCTTCTACCCGCGCAATATGGAACGCTCTATCCTGGTGGAAGGCTTCACCGGACAGGACTGCCCCAACTGCCCCAACGGCCACCTCGTGCTCAACAGCGCGATAGAAAGCTCTGACGAGAGTCTGGTGGAGGTGACCCACCATGCGGGCTACTTTCCCGACATGTTCACCATGGCGGAAGACGACGCATGCCGGTTCTATTACAGCAACCCGGCCAGCACCTTCGCCCCCGCCGTCATGGTCAACCGCAACCCCGACCCCACACTGCAATCGACCCCCGTCATCAACACAGGTTACAACGACATCATGCAGCTCATCTACCATGCGGCCCAGAGCAAGCCTTACGTGTCGCTCAAATTAGAGACCCAGCTGGACGAGGCCAAGCGCGAGCTGACCGTGAAGTTGGGAATAAAGCCCCACACAACACTGCCCGCCGGCGACATCTTGTTCAATATATATCTCGTGCAGGACAGCCTGAAAGCGGCACAGTCCAACGGTGGCACTAACTATATCCACAACCGCGTGTGCCGCGGCGCCGTCACGGGCAACACCTGGGGCATCCTGCTGGAAGGCCTGGAGGCCGGAAAGGAAAAGACCTGGGAAAAGACCATCACCATACCCGACAGTATCCACGCCAGCTATTGGACTGACGACATGCTGGACGACAACGGCTTGTACAGCGGAAAATATAAAAAGAGCCAGACCAACTTCCCGGCCGTGCTCAAAAACATGTCGGTAGTGGCCTATGTAGGACAGTATGACAACCAGGACAACACCAAAAATGTCATCTTCAACTGTACGGAGGTCAAGCTCGGAGCGTCGCACACGCAGGGCGGCTACGCCTCAACGGCCGCCATCCAGAATGTGGAGGCTTCAGCCGACGCGGACATCCGGGTGGCCAACGGCCGGGTGAAAGTGGCCGGCGATTATGACCATGTCTACGTATACAACCTGACTGGACGCCAAGTGGACGCCAACGCCCAACTGGCCAAGGGCGTGTATATCGTCAAGGTGACGGCCAGCGGCAAACAAACCACCAAGAAAATCTTTGTAAGATAATATCGTCATGCGCAAATCACCTATCCTATACCTTGTGGGAATGGCCATGTCCCTTGTCCCGGCCGTCGGCCGCGGACAAGGGACATTGTCGCCCAAGACTGCCATTGCCATTTCCTCTAATGGAACCCAAACAACAAAAGCTCCCGGTGCGGCCGACAACAAAGTGTCGGCCTATGTCACCATCGACCCGACCCTCACCTCATGGCAGGCGCTCGGCCTGACCCCGATGGCCCAGCAAGACAGCGTGGCCACCGTGCGGCTGTCGGTCAACGAGCTGAGGACTCTGTCACGACAGACTGGCGTGAAATATATCCAACTCACCTCCGGAGTGACGCTGATGCTCGACGAGGCCCGGCGGGAAGCCGGCACTGATGACATCCACAAAGGGGTGTCGCTGCCGCAGGCCTATACAGGCAAGGGCGTGGTCGTGGGCATCGTGGACGCGGGCTTCGACTATACTCACAGTGCCTTCCGCAATCCGGAGGACGGCTCCCTGCGCATCAAGCGGGTGTGGGAGCAGAAAACGGGAACGCTGGCCGGAGCCAAGGCTCCGGAAAAGTTTGGCTACGGCATCGAGCTGAACACCCCCGAACTGATAGCCGCCTCACAGGGCGACAGCGACGCCAACTCACACGGAACCCATGTGGCCGGCATCGCCGCCGGCAGTGACAACTACAAAGAGGGTGCCTACGTGGGCAACGCCCCCGACGCCGACATCGTACTGGTGGCGCTGGACCTGACCAACTGTAACAGTGCCGACATCAGCAATGCCGTGCAGTATGTGTTCGACTATGCCGACGAGGTGGGCAAGCCCTGTGTGGTCAACCTCAGCCTGGGCAACCATGAGGGACCCCACGACGGCACCTCCTCCTTCGACACCATGGCCGACAAGATGCAGCGGGCAGGCCACCTCATCGTGGGAGCCGCCGGCAACCACCGCACCGACAAGTTTCATATCGACCACACCTTCGCATCGGCCGACGACGCGCCGCTGAAGACTTTCGTGAAGTACAAGGCAACCCCGTCTAACAAGAACGTGGGTGGCAACATCGAGATATGGGGAGAACAGGGCACGGAGTTTACCGTGGACCTGGCCGCCTACAGCACGTTCAGCAAGAAGCCCGTCGCCACCACCACCGTCTACCCGGCCGAGGGTGTGACCGAGACATCGTTTGACCGCTATGCCACCGGCACATGGAAGGTGGCGTCGGAGGTGAGCCCGCTCAACGGCAAGCCCCACGTGGTATTGACCTCCGCCCTGACCAGCATCCGGGCCAACTATGCCATCGCTCTGACCGTCACGCCCAAAGGGGCCGGCCGGGTCAATGTATGGGCCGACAACACCTACCTGGGACTGGAGTCGCTCGACATCGACGGATTCACAGCCCCCGACGCCTCGTCGTCCACATTGGCCGAGATAGGCGGTACGGGCCACAAGATTCTCACCGTGGGAGCCTACACCACCCGGAAGGACTATACCACCAACAGCGGCACGGCAGCCACAGTGGACGAGACCGTGGGTGCCCTCAGTTCATTCTCCAGCTACGGGCCTACCACCGATGGACGCATCAAGCCCGAGATAACGGCACCCGGATGTCTGATTATCTCGGCCGTGTCCAACAATGACGCCTCGGGCACTCTGATGTACGCCGAATACAACGAGAAGTATGGCCGCTACAACCAGTATGGCTATATGCAAGGCACCTCAATGGCGTCGCCTTTTGTGGCGGGCATCGTCGCCACCTGGCTTCAGGCTTACCCGCAGCTCACGCCCGAACAGCTCCATAATATCGTGGAGTCTACCGCCCGCAAGGACAGCTTCACGCCTGCCGAGCCCGACAGCAACTGGGGATATGGCAAAATCAACGCCATGGACGGACTAAAGAAGTGTATCGAACTGGAGACGGCTGGTTGCGCCACCCTCGACCTGCCATTTGACGGCAGTGTCAGGGTATCCGACCATCAGCTCACGGTCACTTTCCCCCGCGACACGCATGCCGCAGTCACGGTGGCCACCCTGTCCGGCCAGCCGATTACCTGTCAGGACCTGGGCAACCGCTCGGCCGGCGAGTCGGTCAGCGTGCCCTTGCCTTCACTGGCAAAGGGAGTGTATGTGGTGTCGGTCAAGACTGCCAGCGCCATCCAATCCTACAAGTTTGTTTGCCGGTAAGCTTACCGGCAAGAAGCCTTCGGGCAAACCGTTTCTCCGCCAGCCACAAGGAGCTTTTTCCATCAAGACTCCTTATGACTGGCGGAGAAACTGTTTTCCTGGCAGCCCTCACAGACAACGCCATGCCCCAAAACGGCAACGGCAACCGACAAGCATATCACCTGTATCCCGTCAGCCTGTCCACATCAGCCTTTTCCCATCAAAGAATACAAGATTTTCTTAAAAAAATCACTACCTTTGCACCTGTTTTGTCACTTCCGGCAAAACATACATATATTTATACTCAATGTACAAAAGCAATTTTATCAAGCGCGACGTGCTCGTCTTCCGACGTTTCGGAGGGAAGGGCTACTCGCTCTTCGCCTGTCTGGGACGCGAGGTGATTATCTCCGTGCTCAGCGTGGCCACCCTGTCGCAGGCCCGCGCCGAGGGCATCGGCGCACAGCCGCTGCCGACAGACTCCGTGACCGCCAAGACAGACCGGGAGCTGACGCTCGACGAGGTGAGCATCACCGGGTCGAGGGCGCCACTGACCAAGAGTCAGACCGCGAGAATTGTTACTGTACTGGACCGCGAGGCCATTCAGGCTGCGCCAGTGCAAAGTGTCAACGACTTGCTCAAATACGCCGCCGGCGTGGATGTCAGACAGCGAGGCCCCATCGGGGCGCAGACCGACATCAGCATCCGGGGTGGCAACTATGAGCAAATCACCATCCTGCTCAACGGCATCAACGTATGTGACCCGCAAACCGGGCACAACGCCTTCGACTTTCCCGTCGACGTGAGCGAGATAGAGCGCATTGAGGTGCTCGAAGGACCGGCGGCACGCGTGTTCGCCTCCTCGTCGCTGGTGGGGGCCATCAACATCGTGACCCGCACCCCCACACAGAGCAGCCTCAGCGCACACGTGGAGGGGGGCAGCTATGGCTACGCCAACGCAGGAGCAAGAGTAAACCTGGCACAGGGACACTGGAACAACCAACTCTCCGGCAGCTATACCCGCAGCGACGGATACAGCCGCAACAAGGCGGGCGGCCTCAACGCTGACTTCCAAGGGGGAAAGGCTTTCTACCAAGGACGGTATGACGACGAACAGATGACCGTAAGATGGCACGCCGGACTGAGCACAAGGGACTTCGGGTCGAACACGTTCTACGGGGCCAAATGGGACGACCAGTTTGAGCACACCCTGAAAACATATACAGCCATACAGGCAGAAAACAAACTGGGACGCATCCACCTCAAACCGAGCATCTACTGGAACCGCAACATGGACCGCTTCGAACTGTTCAGAGGCGATGACGGCACGCTCAACCACGTGCCTTACAACTATCACCGCACCGACATCTACGGGGCCACACTCAACACCTACTTCGACTGGACACTGGGACGCACGGCCGTCAGCGCCGAACTGCGCAACGAGGACCTCGTGAGCACCAACCTCGGCGAACCGCTCACACAGCCCAAACACGTGCACCGCACCGAACGCGACTACAACTACGGATTAAACCGCACCAACATCAGTTTTGTCTTGGAGCACAACATCCTGCTCGACCGCTTCACCCTGTCGGCCGGACTGGTGGCCATCAAGAACTCCTGGAACCAAATGAACATGCAAGTGTATCCGGGCGTGGACCTCAGCTACCGCATCGGCACAGGCTGGAAGGTGTTTGCCTCCTACAACTCCTCACTCCGCATGCCGTCGGTGACCGAGCTTTACTACTCGGTGGGCGGACCCAAGGCCGACAAAACCCTGAAGCCGGAAGAGATACAGGCCGTGGAGGGCGGCGTGAAATATGCCGGCGGGGGCATCACGGCCAGCGCCAGCGTCTACTGGCACCACTGCAAGAACATGATTGACTGGATACGCGACACCAGCGAGGGCGAGGAGGCCGTGTGGCGGTCGGTGAACTTCACCAAGATCAACACGCTCGGTGTGGAGACCTCCCTCCAGGCCGACTTCCGACAGCTGTGGCCCACACAGCACGTGGCCAAATGGCTCAACGTGGCTTACAGTTATATCAGCGAGGATAAGGACGAACCGGCCAACATACAGAGCCGGTCAACCCTGGAATACCTGCGCCACAAGGTGGTGGCCGACCTCTCGCTCTGTCTCTACCGGCAACTGGACCTCACGCTGAAATATCGTTACCAGGAGCGTACAGGCACTTTCACCGACATGGCAGGACAGGTGCAACAATATGCCCCCTACAGCATCGTGGACGCACGACTGCAATGGAACGACAAAGCCTACAAACTGTATGTGGAGGCCAACAACTTGTTTAACAAGACCTATTATGACTTTGGAGCCATCCCGCAACCCGGCATCTGGGTGATGGCCGGAGCCAGCATAGACCTCCATCTCTAACACCACAGCCGATGGTCTGTGGCGAGTGTCACAGACCGCAGAAAACAAACAGGCTGAACCAAGCTGCAAACGGGCTTGGTTCAGCCTTGTTTTTTGCCTGCTTTAGTGCCAGTCACCTTGGTGAATGGTGTCAGCCACCAAGGTGAATGGTGTCAGCCACCAAGGTGAATGGTACCAACCACCAAGGTGAATGGCTCTGAAGCAGGGCATTTTCAGAATTGAAATGGCATTGGTGACCAACAAAAAAGGGGCGACATCACTGTTGCCCCACCACGCCCAGTATGCGCAGCTTGCGGCTGCGGGAGAGTTGTCCGGGATTACTGCCAGGCCAACCCTCTGGCACCTGCATGCCATGACGGGCATAATATTCAGTCCAATACGGCGTGACACGGCCCGAACGGTCGTGAAACGACATGGGGATGGGCTTGAAAATAAGTTTGCCACGAGGCGTGAGATAACATTTCTGCACCAGTTCGCTGCAATAGAAGGCGCTGTCGGACGGCATGAAGAAGAAATCATAAGGACGCCCCACATAGTGCAAGGCCCGCTCCACCGAGCGGCTTACGCCCACCGTGTCGCGCAGACGGGCTTGGAGCACCTCGCCCCGGCGGACCAGGAAGCTGTCTATCGGCGTGAGACTGACCCCCCGGTGGATAGCCTCAAGGGCATAGACACCACGGGACGAACGGTGGACAATGGCCACATGGTCTATCTGCCGCCCCTTCACACCGTGGGTCACGTCCGTGATGGGGTTAGCCCCCGGACTGACACAAAAGAGCAAGTCGCCCTCCCGAAGCTGACGGGAAGAAGAAAAAGAAGCGGTCTGCCCGCCAACCGCCAAGGCCGTCAGCAAGCAGACCGTGATGCATAATTTTCGTTTCATGGATTGTGCTATATAATAAGGACAAGCCCAGGGAACCTGTACTCCCTACTTGGAGGGCGGAACCTCTTGCTTGAGCTTGAAAGAATTCTCGATGCTGTCCAGTTCGGCCGCAAACGACTTGTCGACCTGGAGCCGCTTCTCCACCGTGGCACAACTGTGGATGACGGTGGAATGGTCGCGCCCGCCCACCAGTTCGCCGATACGCGTGGCCGGCAGTTTGGTGTACTTCTGCGCCAGATACATGGACACTTGGCGCACAATAACATACTCGCGCTTGCGGCTGCGGCTGAACACATTCTTGAGCGTGATGCCGTAATGGGTACACACCTTATCTAAAATGTCGTCGATGGTGACGGGACGGTCGTCAATCTTGACCGAACGCTTGATGATGCGCTCGGCCAGCTGCACGTTGATATGACTGTTGTAAACCACTGAGAAGGCCAGCAGCGAATTGATGACGCCCTGCAAGTCGCGCACACTGCCGTTGGCCGTGCGGGCGATAAACTCGATGACATCCTCTGGTATCTTCAAGCCGTCGCGGCGACACTTGGTGTTGAGGATGTCCACACAGAGCTTGGTGTTGGGCTTTTCCAGTTCGGCTATCAGTCCGCAGCTGAAGCGGGTGAGCAGGCGGTCCTTCATTCCCTGCAGCTCCACGGGCGGGCGGTCGCTGGCCAGAATGATTTGCTTGCCGTTACGAAACAGGTGGTTGAAGATATGGAAGAAGGTGTCGAGCGTCTTGGCCGCCGTGGCCCACTCCTGGATATCGTCGACGATAAGCACGTCTATCGACTGGTAAAAGTTGAGAAAGTCGTTGGTGAGATTCTGGCGCACGGCATCGGTAAACTGCACCTGAAACAGGCGGGCACTGACGTAGAGCACGCGCCGCTGCGGATAGAGCTCCTTACAGCGTACGCCAATGGCGTTGACGAGATGGGTCTTGCCGCAGCCCGACGGGCCATAGATGAAAAAGGGGTTGAAGGTGGACTTGCCCGGATGCTCGGCAATGGAGAGACCGATGGTACGCGGCAGCTTGTTGCTGTTGCCCTCAATATAATTGTTGAAGGTTTGG
>CALGHW010000078.1 GCA_937916075.1 uncultured Prevotella sp. | reverse complement strand
TATTGCCCACCGGCGTCGGTACGATGTATAGTGTCCCCATATTATCCGCAAATGTAACGAATTCCGCTCTATATTCAAAAAAAGAAAGCTAAATCTTTGCAATTTTTAAAACGTATTTGTAATTTTGCGCCCAAATGACAGAAAACTTAACAGGGGAGGCACACCGTCCCGGACGAATCGAAGTGGTGTGCGGGTCGATGTTCTCCGGCAAAACCGAGGAACTTATCCGCCGTATGCGCCGTGCTATGTTTGCCCGGCAAAAAGTCGAGATATTCAAGCCTGCCGTAGACACCCGCTACTCCGAAGAGGATGTCGTGAGCCACGACAAGCACAAGATTCAGTCTACACCTATTGACTCGTCGGGCCAGATACTGCTTTTGGCATCCGACATTGACGTGGTGGGGATTGACGAGGCACAGTTTTTCGACGACGGGCTGGTTGACGTGTGCAACCAGTTGGCCAACCGAGGTGTGAGGGTCA
Source organism: uncultured Prevotella sp. (assembly GCA_937916075.1). Classification (GTDB taxonomy): domain Bacteria; phylum Bacteroidota; class Bacteroidia; order Bacteroidales; family Bacteroidaceae; genus Prevotella. The sequence goes on along the minus strand of CALGHW010000078.1, from coordinate 20,324 downwards.
TTGTGGCCGGACTGGACATGGACTTCAAGGGTATTCCCTTCGGCCCTATCCCTGCCTTGTTGGCCATCGCCGACGAGGTGACCAAGGTGCATGCCATCTGTGTGCGCTGCGGTGCGCTGGCCTATGCGAGCCACCGCACCGTGCAGAACGAGCGCCGGGTGCTCATCGGTGAGACACAGGAGTATGAGCCGCTCTGCCGCGAGTGCTACCAAAAGGCCATCGTCGAAGAAGCACGCCGCAAGGCTTCCGCTTCGAAGTCTGAATGAGCATAGCGAGTCCTATCATATATATATTAAGGTATAAGTATCATCATGCTGGAAAAGACCATCACTTTTGACAAATTTGTAAGAGGCATGTTGGGAGCGTTGCTAATAGCCGCCATTCTCTACGTGACCAATTATCTGAGCGGCGTGCTGCTGCCCTTCTTTGTGGCCTGGCTTTTGGCTTACTTGCTCTATCCGCTCGTGAGTTTCGTACAATACAAGTTGCATGTGCCGAGCCGCATCCTTTCCATCATCGTCACATTAGGCTTTGTGATTGCGGTCATCTGCGGTGTGCTCTACCTAATTATTCCGCCGATGATTGAACAGTTTGACAAGCTCGGCGGCCTGGTGACCCGCTACCTCCATGAGACGACCCATATCGTCAACTTTCCGGCTGCCTTCCAGCAGTGGGTGGAAGAAAACAATGAGGTCATCCATAAGTTCTTCACTGGAAAAGACTTCGCCAACACCGTCAAGCAGACCATGCCCAAGCTGTTTGACCTCATCACCCAGACGGCCAACATCGTGCTGAGCGTCATCGCCTCGTTTATCACCCTGCTCTATCTCTTCTTCATCCTGCTCGACTACGAGAAGCTCTCCTCGGGGTTCATCAAGATATTCCCCAAGAAAAACCGTCCCTTTTGGCGAGAGTTGATAGACGATGTGGAATATGAGCTGAACAGCTATATCCGCGGCCAAAGCCTTGTGGCACTCTGTATCGGCATTCTCTTTTGCATCGGGTTTACCATTATCGGATTCCCGATGGCCATCGGCTTGGGCATTCTCATCGGTTTGCTCAGTCTGGTACCTTATATGCACGGTCTGGCCTTCATCCCCATGATTCTCCTGTCACTGCTCAAGGCGGCCGACACGGGCCAGAATTTCTGGGTCATCCTCGGTTCGGCTGTCGCGGTGTTTGTGGTGGTGCAGCTGATTACCGATATGGTGCTCACTCCTCATATCATGGGCAAGGCCATGGGCCTCAACCCGGCCATCCTGCTCCTCTCGCTCTCCGTATGGGGCGCACTCTTAGGCTTTATCGGCCTGATTATCGCACTTCCACTCACCACACTGCTCATCGCTTACTACCAGCGCTACGTCACCAAAGAGGGAGGCGACACGCTGTCGCGTGAAGGGAAAACAGCCAAACAGGTGTTAAAACAACTTTCTGACTTGCAAAACAAAGAAAAAGGAGAAAAAGGCGACGAATAATTTGGCAGTTACAAAAAATCTGCGTACCTTTGCATCGCTTTTGGGCAATACTCCTTAAGTATTATCAAGGTAGATCCGCTAGCTCAGTTGGTAGAGCACAACACTTTTAATGTTGGGGTCTTGGGTTCGAACCCCAAGCGGATCACAAAGAGCAATTCTGAAGAGGATTTCACTTAGGTGATTTCCTCTTTTTTTATATGACAAGCATCTACCAACCCGGATTTCATATTATAGCAAAAGCAAGTCGCCGGACAACTTGTCATCATCCAGCGACCCACCAATGAAATCATTGTCTACTTCTTCTTGAAAAGCCCCTTCACTTTACCGAAAGCTCCTTTGGCCGCATCGGCCACCTTGTCTACCCCGGTCTTTGAAGTGCCGGCAGCCTTTAGGCCTTCACCACTTCGAGGAACAGAGGCTCCCTTATTCTCCCCTAAACTCGGGGCGACCGGATTGCCGGCCAACTTGTTGAAATAGGCTTTCATCCGGGCATCCTCATCGGAATCGCCCGATGTGGTCTTCACCGTGAAGTTCTTCTTGTCACCGGCCGTGCCGGAGATGGTCATCGCCGTGGGCTCCTGAGTATTGGCATTGAGCGTCATCACCACGCTAAACCTCTCGTTAGACCCTTGCTCTTTCGACTTGAGGTTAAAAGTTTCTTTGTTGCCCGTCTTCCTGTAATTCAAGATGTCATAACAGGGATCATCATCACCCTCCATCCAATAAAGTTTTTTGTTGCGGTCTATCACATTGCGCCCCCACCCCTGCAAATAGAGTAACTGTACTTGGGCCGATACCGTCATTGTCAAAGACAACAGACTGAGTGTCAAAAGGATTCTTGTTTTCTTCATTGTCACTGTTTTTTTTAGGTTATTAGTATTTGTTATTCGGAAATTCACAAGAGACTTTGATTATAAAAAGTGACCATCCTCGCACATAAAGGCCAAGCAGTGTGTCTGCCATGGCCCATGGCTGTCACTTTAGCATACACAAAAATACAATAAAATGTTGATTTTCAGCAACGACATACATCAAAACTTATATTTTCCACAAAACATTTAACATTCGTTTTATTTGAATATCAATAAAAAAATCGTATTTTTGTCAAAAGAATCATTATCAACCATACAACTATGAAACTATATGTAGCCAATCCCCTATACGACTCCGTCTTCAAATATCTGATGGAGGACAATCGTATCGCCAAGACACTCCTTTCAGCATTGCTCAAAAAAGAAGTTATCGAGGTAAAGATGCGTCGCCATGAATATCCCAATATTGCCCGCGACACCATCTCCATGTTTCGTATCGACTTTGCCGCTACCGTCCAAGAAGAAGACGGACACAAACACCTTATCCTCATAGAATTACAAAAGACATGGCTGGAAACCGAGACCTTGAGATTCCGCCAGTACCTGGCCTTGCAGTATAACAACAAAGAGAATATGCTGACTGAATCCAACGGAAAGTTTGCCATTCCCATGGTAGCCGTCTATCTACTAGGCCACAAAGTGGGAAACATCAAAGAGCCCGTTGTTTATGTCAATCACAAGGCTTTTGACTATAACGGAAAAGAAGTCAAGACGGGTATGCCTAATCCTTTTGTAGACAGCTTACAACACGACAGTATCATTGTACAGATACCCCTACTCCACGGACAGGTCAACAATAGGTTGGAGGAAGTATTGAGTGTGTTCGACCAAACACAGACATACGCAGACGACAAGCGTATGCTGGAAGTTGAAGAAAATAAATACGCCGACGATGCAGACATGGTCTATATCCTTCACCGCCTGCAGTCGGCCGCAGCCAATCCGGAAATCCGAAACCAAATGAACGCAGAGGACGAATTTTTCAAGGCCTTGGAAGACAGAGACACGGCCATCATGCAACGAGATAAAATCATCAAAGAAAGAGAAAATACCATCAAAGAAAAGGAAGACACCATCAAAGAAAAGGAAGACACCATCAAAGAAAAGGAAGACACCATCTTACAACAACAACAACTCCTGCGTTCCATCATTCAAGGTATGCGCAAAAGCGGGATGCCCATCGAGAATATTGTCCAAGCGACAGGAAAATCAATGGAGGAAATCAACGAGCTAATCAAAAATCAACAATAAGCCTCCTGTCCACAAGAAGAACCTATTTTTACACCAAGATGCAAGTTGCGCAAACAAGGCTCAGGAACCAAAGGAAAAGGGAAAAAGAACAAGAGTCTGCCGAGCCAAATTGTCCTATAGGAGACATTTGGCACGGCAGACTCTACGTTTCTAACAAGACCTACCTTCGTCCCGTCAATTATTCTTCCACAAACGGCTCATGTCCTCAAGCGTCTTGCCCTTGGTCTCGGGCACCAAACGCCACACAAACAGGGCGGCCAGCACGCAAATGCCGCCATAAAGGCCATAAGTAAACCAGTGGCCAAAGTCTGGGTCGACAGCAGTCTTCATGTTAAACATCGGCACAAACGTCGAACTGACAATCCAGTTGAATATCCATTGGAAGGCCACAGCAATAGCCACCGCTTTGCCACGGATGGTATTGGGGAATATCTCGGCAATAAGCACCCAGCAAATGGGGCCCCAACTAAACATGAAACAGGCGCTGTATACCATCAGACTCACCATCGTCACCAAACTCAATGCCTCGTTTCCAAAGGTAAGGGCCACGCCGAAGGCGCCAAGGGCCATGCCAATGCTGCCCACGATAAGCAGCGGCTTACGACCCAACTTCTCCACTGTGAACACAGCCACAAGAGTAAAAAGGATATTCACCACACCCATCATCACCGTATTGACCATCGGGTTGGTCATGCCCATATCACCGAAGATGCGCGGTGCATAATAGAGCACGGCATTGATGCCCACCGCCTGCTGAAACACGCTGAGCATGATACCCACAAAGATGACCAGCACACCATAGGTACACAGACGTTCGGTCTTCTCGGTGACAGTATTCTTGATGTCGTCCAGGATGGACTTGCCCTGTGCAGCCCCGTTGATGCGCTGGAGCACACCGAGTGCCTTGGCATCCTGACCCACCATCACAAGATAACGGGGCGTCTCGGGCACAAAGCAGATGAGGAAGGCAAACAGTCCTGCCGGAACAGCCTCGCTGCCAAACATATAGCGCCAGCCCGTGGCAATGGTCCAAGAGGCCTCGTCGGGATTGAGTACCTTCATGGCCTCAATAACGGGATTGGCATGGTCGCCCAGAATGATGAAATTGACAAAGTAAACCACCAGTTGACCGAAAATGATGGCAAACTGGTTCCACGACACGAGCGTGCCACGGATATTGGACGGAGCCACCTCAGCGATATACATCGGACAAATAGCCGAAGCCAGGCCCACACCTACGCCACCGATGACACGGTAGACATTAAACACGACGAGCAATGAGAACGACGGCTCGCCATAGTTGAAAAAGAGAAACTCGGGATCCATCGAGCCGAGTGCCGACACGAAAAACAGCAGGCCGGCAAAGATGAGCGAGCGCTTGCGCCCCCAGTTAGAGGCCAGACAGCCCGACAGGCCGCTGCCAATAATACAGCCCACCAAGGCACTGGCACAGGTGAAGCCGTGCCAACCGTCGGTATAAGTAAAGTCTTGCGCCTTGAGAAAGAAAGCCTGCAGGCCCTTCTCGGCACCTGATATGACGGCCGTGTCGTAACCGAAGAGCAGACCGCCAAGCACGGCGACCAGCACGATAGAAATGAGGTAGGCCACGCTACCCTTCTGATTTTGTTCCATTGTCGTTTAGGTTTTTATAGTTTTAGTTATTCATTGATGTCGCTTTACATATATATAATACGTAATGTGCGGCCGTTTCCCCTCTACTCTTTTCAAGTCCAGCAGCCCTTTCCGCCCCAAGCAACGGGCCGGCACGCTTTTTTCAGCCCCAACGAGCCGTTTCTCAATAATTTTGACTAAATTTGCAAAACATCTGAGAATTCTATCAACAATAATAACTCTAACTATATCCATCTATGAACAGCAAAAGACTGCTTACCTGTGCGCTGGCACTCTCTTCCATGCTCGGCTCGATGGCCCAGACCCACGTCATGGACATCAACACCAAGAAGGCGGGAGCCACCGTGCAGAAGACCATGTACGGACTCTTCTTCGAAGACATCAACTATGCCGCCGACGGTGGTCTCTACGGCGAACTGGTGAAAAACCGCTCGTTCGAGTTTCCCCAAGCCCTGATGGGCTGGCAAACCTTCGGCAACGTCACCGTCAAGGACGACGGTCCCTTCAAGCGCTGCCCACACTATGTGGAGCTGGCCTGGCCCGGACACAAGGAGCGCCGTACCGGACTGCAGAACGAGGGATACTTCGGTATCGGCGTGCTCAAGGGTGAGGAATACCGCTTCACCGTGTGGGCCAAGGCCGACAAGGGCACGGCACGCATCAAAGTGCAGCTCATCGACGAGAGCACCCTGGAGGAGCGACAGGACTTCGCCACCGCCAAGGTGGACATCAACTCGAAGGAGTGGAAGAAATATGAGGTCATTCTCAAGTCGCCCAAGACCGACAACAAGGCCAACCTGCGCATCTTCCTGGAAGGACGCAACCCCGTCAGCCTGGAGCACGTGAGCCTCTTCCCCGTCAACACCTTCAAAAACCGCACCAACGGCATGCGCCGCGACTTGGGACAGGCCCTGGCCGACGTGCATCCCGGTGTGCTCCGCTTCCCCGGCGGATGTATCGTGGAGGGCGAGGAACTGGCCAACCGCTACCAGTGGAAAAACACCATCGGCCCCGTGGAGGACCGCCCGCTCAACCGCAACCGCTGGGAGTTTACCTTCGAGAGCCGCTACTACCCTGACTACTTCCAGAGCTACGGCCTGGGCTTCTTTGAATACTTCCAGCTGGCCGAAGACATCGGCGCCGAGCCGCTGCCCGTGCTCAATGTGGGCATGGCCTGCCAGTACCAAAACTGGAACGACCCCAAGGCCCACGTGCCCGTAGACCAACTTGCCCCCTATATCCAGGACTGCCTGGACCTCATTGAATTTGCCAACGGCGACTCCACCACCACCTGGGGCAAGAAGCGCGCCGAGATGGGCCACGCCAAGCCCTTCAACCTGAAGTTCATCGCTGTGGGCAACGAACAATGGGACGACCTCTACTATGAGCGCCTCAAGCCCTTCGTCAAGGCCATCAAGGCCAAATATCCCAAAATCCAGATTATCGGCACCAGCGGACCCGACTCTGAAGGCAAGATGTTTGACAAGGGATGGAAAGCCATGACCGACCTCAAGGCCGACCTCGTGGACGAGCACTTCTACCGCAACGAGCAGTGGTTCCTCAGCCACGGACTGCGCTATGAGAACTACGACCGCAAGGGTCCGAAGGTCTTCGCCGGCGAGTATGCCTGCCACGGCAAGGGCAAGAAGTGGAACCACTATGAGACATCGCTCTACGAGGCCGCCTTCATGACCGACCTGGAGCGCAACGCCGACATTGTGCACATGGCCACCTACGCACCACTCTTTGCCCATGTGGACGGATGGCAGTGGCGCCCCGACATGATATGGTATGACAACACGCGGATGTTTAAGACCGTAAGCTACTACGTACAGCAGATGTATGCCCAAAACAAGGGCACCAACGTGCTGAGCCTCACCATGCAGGGCAAGCCCGTGGCCGGACAGGACGGACAGGACGGCCTCTTTGCCAGCTCTGTGATCGACAAGTCGTCGGGCACGGTCATCGTCAAGGTCATCAACACCAGCGACCAGCCACAGGACGTAAGCCTCAACCTGGAGGGTATCAAGGGCGACCGCACGGCCGAGACGCTCACACTGACCCACAGCGCCATGGACGACGAAAACACGCTCGACCAGCCCGACAAGATTAAACCCGTCAGCGGCACCGCCACCTGCACTGGCGGCAAGAAGGGATCCGTCATCAACGACAAGCTACCTGCCAAGACCTTCCGTCTGTATAAAATCAAGAAATAAGCATCCACGGACAACGGCTCGAAACCGGAGTCCGGCAACTCCACTGAAGGGGCGTCAAACTGAGCTTTGACGCCCCTTTCTTTTGCCACACACCTTGAAAACACGCCTATACAATACATAAAAGGCTGAATATCAGCATAAAAGTGGGCTTCATAAGTATAAGAAATGCACCAAATAAAAACATTTCATGTCGTGAAACGAATATTTCACGATGTGAAATATTCGTTTCACGACATGAAATATTAAAATTTAGGCCACTTCCTCCTCTTATTCTGCCACATAAACAAGCTTCTCCTGCCCCCTTACGCAATTATCCTCCAAGACTATATCCTGTAAAAATGTTTCAAGCAGGAAGCCATCCTGTGGCCAGACAGTCCAAAAGTGGGCGCAAAGTGGGGGTTTAGTCTGATAAATAAGGTGGAATACAAAATATTTTTAGTAAATTTGCAACCCAATGTATACATTTTCGAAATGACAGTAGTAGATTTAATCAACAAAGATACGAGCCACAAACACTTCTCCTTCGAAGTGCTCCCGCCCCTGAAAGGCGCCGGCATCGAGAAACTGTTTGCCACGATAGACAAGTTGAAGGACTTCAACCCCTTGTTTATCAACATCACGACCCACCACAGCGAGTTTGTCTACAAGCAGCTCGACAACGGTCTGCTGGAGCGTCAGCGCATACGCCGCCGCCCCGGAACGATAGCTGTGGCGGCCGCCATACAAAACAAGTACCACATTCCCGTGCAGCCCCACATCATCTGCAGCGGGGCCACGGTGGAAGACATTGAGTACGAGCTGATAGACCTGCAGTTCTTAGGCATCAACAATGTGCTGCTGCTCCGCGGCGACAAGGCCAAGGAGGACCGCCGCTTCATGCCCACACCAGGCGGACACGCCCACACCACCGACCTCATCAAGCAGGTGGTGGAATTCAACAACGGCATCTTCGCCAACGGGGAGCCCATCAAGAATCCCGGCGTGAAGTTTGACTTCGGAGTGGCCTGCTATCCCGAAAAGCATGAGGAGGCCCCCAACTTGGAGATGGACATGGAGTATCTCAAGATGAAACAAGACCTGGGCGCACAGTATGCCGTGACCCAGCTCTTCTACGACAACGAGAAATACTTCAGCTTCGTAGAGAAGGCACGGCAGATGGGCATCACCATCCCCATCATCCCCGGCATCAAGCCATTCGCCAAGCTGAGCCAGCTGACGATGGTGCCCAAGACATTCCATTGCGATATCCCGCAGGCCCTGGCCGAAGAGGCCATCAAATGCCATACCGACGAGGAAGCGCGACAGCTGGGCATCGAGTGGACCACGTCCCAATGTAAGGAGCTCTATGCCCACGGCATCAACAACATACACTTCTACACCGTGTCGGCCGTCGACTCGGTGGTGGAGGTGACAAAACGGCTGCTATGAGATTCGCTGAGGTAATAGGCCAACAAGCCACCAAGGAGCAACTGCTCCAGATGGTAGACGAAGACCGCCTACCCCACGCCCTCCTGCTCTGCGGACCGGCCGGCTGCGGCAAGATGGCGCTGGCGCTGGCCTTTGCCTCTTATCTGCTCTGCAGCAACCACCGGGGGCAGGCCGACGCGTGCGGCACATGCCGGCAGTGCCTGATGACCGAGAAATGGGAACACCCCGACCTGCACTTCACCTACCCCACCATCAAACTTCCGTGGATGGGTAGCGACCACAAGCCCGTGAGTGATGACTTTATCAGCGAATGGCGCCACATGTTGCTCACCCGGGGACCTTACTTTACCATGGACCAATGGCTCAGCGAGATAGGGGCCGAAAACCAACAGGCCATCATCACCGCCGGCGAGAGCGACGAGCTCAACCGAAAGCTGTCGCTGAAGTCGAGCCAAGGGGGCTATAAGGTATCAGTCATCTGGTTGCCCGAACGTATGAAGACGGAGTGCGCCAACAAGATGCTGAAACTTATCGAGGAGCCGCCCTCGCAGACGGTGTTCATCTTGGTGAGCGAAGAGCCCGACATGCTGCTCGAGACCATCCGAAGCCGCACACAGCGCATCGACGTGAAACGCATCGACACCGACAGCATCCGCCAAGCCTTGACAAGCCAAAGGGGCATCGACAGCGAAACGGCCGAGCGCATCGCACGGATAGCCAACGGCAGCTGGAAGAAGGCGCTCGACATGCTGGACACAGGCAACGAGAACGAGCTGTTTCTCGACATGTTTATCTCGCTGATGCGGCTGGCCTACGCACGCAACGTCAGGGAACTGAAGCAATGGAGCGACACCATCCACGGATTCGGCCGGGAGAAGCAGAAACGCTTTCTCACCTACATGCTGCGCCTGGTAAGGGAGAACTTCATGTACAACTTCGGCAATCCGGAACTCAACTACATGACGGCACGGGAGGAGGCCTTCGCGGCAAACTTCGCCCGGTTTATCAACGAGGCCAACATCCTGCCCATCAATGATTTAATCAACAAGGCCTTCGTGGACATCAGCCAAAACACCACCGCCAAGATCGTATTCTTCGACCTGGCCCTGAAGATGATTGTGCTGCTGATACAAAAATAAGGACATCCTAAACATAATATATATACACATATCTATCAATGGAGAACAAGAAAGACTTCGAAATATACTGCTGCCAAGACCGTGGCCTGTGCAAGCACGCCGTGGGACGGCAGGACCGACAGCTCAACACGTACGACTGGCTGGCCGACGTGCCGGGCAACGCCTTGAGCACTGACCTGGTGGAAGTGCAGTTTAAGCACACCCGCAAGGGATATTACCACAATGTGAACGGACTGGACCTGAAAAAAGGTGACATCGTGGCCGTGGAGGCCAACCCGGGACACGACATCGGTGTGGTGACACTCACCGGACGACTGGTGAAGATGCAAATCAAGAAGGCTAACCTCAAGTCGGCCGACGACATCAAGCGCATCTACCGCATAGCCCGGCCCATAGACATGGACAAGTTTAAGGAGGCCAAGGCCCGCGAACACGAAACGATGATTGAGAGCCGGCAGATTGCCAAAGACTTAGGACTGAAAATGAAAATCGGCGACGTAGAATACCAAGGCGACTGCAACAAGGCCATATTCTACTATATCGCCGATGAGCGCGTGGACTTCCGGCAGCTTATCAAAGTGCTGGCCGACACTTTCCACGTGCGCATTGAGATGAAGCAGATTGGCGCTCGCCAGGAGGCCGGACGCATCGGCGGAACAGGACCTTGCGGACGCGAGCTGTGCTGCGCCACATGGATGAAAAACTTTGTCAGCGTGAGCACCAACGCCGCACGCTTCCAGGACATCTCGCTCAACCCACAGAAGCTGGCCGGCATGTGCGCCAAGCTGAAATGCTGTCTCAACTATGAGGTGGACGACTATGTGGAAGCCAGCCGCAAACTGCCAAGCAAGGAGATTATCCTCCAGACACTCGACGCTGACTATTATCTCTTCAAAACGGACATCCTGGCCGGCATGGTGACCTACTCCACCGACAAGAACCTGGCGTCTAACCTGGAGGTCATATCGGCCGAACGGGCCAAGGAAATCATCGAAATGAACCGCCACGGCGAAAAACCGGTGTCGCTCCTGGAGGACGACAAGCAGAAACCCGCCAAGGGGCCGGTAGACCTGCTGGCCAACGAGAACATCAGCCGCTTTGACAAAGCCAAGAAGAAGAAAAAGAAAAAACAGGCCAAGGGACCACGCAATGACGGCAACACCGAGGCACAAGGCAACAAGCAGCCTAACGACAACACACAACCCCGACAGCCCAAGCAACCGAGACAACCCAAACAGCCACGGCCGCAAAAGCAGCAGGGACAGCCCAAGCAACCGGGAGACGGACAATCCGCACAAGGACAGCCACGCCCCAAACAGCCACGACGCCCTGCCAACAGGCAGCCCAAGCCGAACGCCCAGCAACAGCCCGGCACGCAGCCTCATGCCGAACGCGAACAGAAACCTGACAACAAGGAACAGCGAAACAATGGCAATGAACAGCATTAAACTGATAACAATAGCTCTTCTTACGGTTGCAGCGACACTCGTGTCGTGCAACCGTAAGACTGTTTATGACCGCTATGGACATACGCCTATTACAGGATGGGAGAAAAACGACACGCTGTCGTTCTATGTGAGCCCAATGGCGGAGGGAGGCAACTACGCCGAGGAGTTAGGACTGCGCATCAACGGGGCCTATCCGTTCATGGACCTGTGCCTCGTGGTCGAACAGCGCATCCTGCCCGGCAACCTCACACTCCGCGACACCGTCAACTGCCAGCTGGCCGACAACAACGGGCAGATGAAAGGCCATGGCATCAGCTTCTACCAATACAACATTCCCATCACCGAACTGAAGCTGTCGAAAGGCGACTCGCTCCAGGTGTTCATACGCCATAATATGAAGCGCGAGATTCTGCCCGGCATCTCTGACGTCGGCGTCAAGCTGACCAGGCAGTGATACGACAAACGTCCCCAATCCCATAAGAAAAATCCTCCCGTCTGAAAACAGACAGGAGGATTTTTTAGTATTGAGGGGAAAACTTTATTGCCCACGCATGCCCGTCATTGTCTTACCAGTTCCCGGCCCGCATCAATGCGCAGGAAGATGAACAGCAGGATGGTGAATCCCCAAAGCGACGAGCCACCGTAACTAAAGAAGGGCAACGGGATGCCGATAACGGGAGTCAGTCCCAACACCATGCCCACATTGATAAACACGTGGAACAGGAAGATGGACAGCACCGAATAACCGTAGACACGACCAAAACGGAACGGCTGGCGCTCGGCCAAATAAATAAGCCGGAGTATCAGGGCCAAGAACAGCAGCAGCACACCGGCCGAACCGAGGAAGCCCTCCTCCTCGCCCACGGTGCAGAAGATGAAGTCGGTATCCTGCTCGGGCACAAACTTAAGCTTGGTCTGCGTGCCGTTGAGGAAGCCCTTGCCTTCCAAGCCGCCCGACCCAATGGCTATCTCACTCTGATGGACATTGTATCCAGCACCGGCCAAGTCTTCATCCAGACCGAGAAGCACATTGATACGCACCCGCTGGTGGGGCTCCATCACATTGTTGAGCACATAGTCGGCCGAATAAAAGAAGAACATAGAGCCCAAGGCGAAAGCCACAATATAATAATAGTTGCGGATGCGTGTGCCCAAGCCCAGCCACAGGAGAAAACCTATCAGAAGGGCACAGACCACGAGCTGTACCACCACCACATCAAACGGGATGACAAACTCGGAGAACAACAGAGCCAAAAGCGTGACACCAATGCAGTAAAGAAGGATGCGGACACACAGACGGCGGTCGTTACAATAGACCGACACCATGCCGGCCGTAAACACTTGTATCATCAAGAGCACCACAAACTTGCCCACCGAGGTGGGAGTGTCCCACAACAGGGTTTGCTCAAAACGGATGCCCACCACAAAATAGATGACGGCCGCCACCCCGGTGAAGAGCACGCTGCCAGGCATTCCCTCCCGATAGAACATCAAGAAGAACGACAGGTAGACCAGGGCAGAACCCGTCTCGCGCTGACACACGATGAATAGCATGGGCACAAAGATGATGGCCAGCGTGGCGGCAAAATGCTTCCACTTGCGGATACTATAGCCATAAACACTCATAAACTTGGCCAAGGCCAAGGCCGTGGCAAACTTGGCAAACTCGGCTGGCTGCAAGCGCAACGGCCCCAGCACCAGCCACGAACGCGAGCCCTTGATTTGGTGAGGATTGAAGATGGTGACAAACAGCAGCAAGAGCAGGGCCGCATAAATAATGTAGGCAAACGTGTCGTAGAAGCGGTCGTCGAGCATCAGGATGACAAAGCCCAGACAGATGGACGTGCCAATCCAGATAATCTGCATACCCGAGCGGGTGTCAAAACTGAAGATATCCGTATCACCGTATGTGTAGCTTGCGCCACACACACTGATCCATCCGAACGTAAGCAGAGCCAAGTAGATGCCTATCGTCCACCAATCCAAGGAGCGCAACACGCCCGGTTGTCTATCTGTTGCCTGAGCCATAAGCTATTCGTCTATGTTGGAACTCGTCGGCCATCCGCATGGACGACTCGGTGAGTTTTCCGTTAATATACTGTTCCATCATCAATCCGCCGATAGGCACACCATAGTCGGCGCCCCATCCGCCGTTTTCCACATACACGGCAATGGCTATCTTAGGATTGTTCATCGGGGCAAAGCCCATGAATACCGAGTGGTCATGGCCACGGTTCTGAGCCGTACCGGTCTTTCCACAGGGTTCAAAGTTGTACTTGGCCAGCATCTTGCAAGTACCCCGCAAGGCCGATCCGCGCATGCCTGCCACCACGGCGTCGTAAGAGCGGCGGTTGGCCATCGTGTAGTGGCGGCGGGTAAAGGCCGTGTCGAGCGGCTCGCCCTGCACCTTGCGCACCACATGGGGCGTGTAGTAATAGCCACGGTTGGCGATGGTGGCCCCGAGGTTGGCTATCTGGAGCGGTGTGAGGTTGACCTCACCCTGTCCGATGGAAATGGAGATGATGGTCAGTCCGTTCCAGGACCCGTGGTAAGCCTTGTCATAGAAGGCGGCGTTGGGTATCAGTCCGCGCTTCTCGCCCGGCAAGTCGATACCGAGCTTATAGCCAAAGCCCATGCTGACCATATAGTCGCGCCAGCGGGTCATGGCATCCTGCACGTGGGGATATTTGCGGCGGTTGCCCATCATATAGTAGAGGCCCCAACAGAAGTAGCCGTTGCAAGAGGTGGTGATGGCCTCGGTGAGATTGAGTGGTGAGGCATGGCCGTGGCAACCCACATGGAGCCCCTTACAGTAAAATCCGTGATGGCAGGGAAAGAGTGTGGAGGGCTGGATGATGCCTTCCGACACATAGGTCAATGCCTGGGTGGTCTTGAAGGTGGAGCCCGGAGGATACTGTCCCTGGATACTGCGGTTGAGGAGTGGGCGCCAAGGATTGCGGCTCAGCCGCACATGCTCCTTACCTCGCTGGCGGCCCACCATAAGACGGGGATCATAACTGGGTGACGACACCATGGCCAGCACCTCGCCGGTGGAGGGCTCGATGGCCACGATACTGCCTATCTTGCCTTCGAGCAGCCGCTCGCCCAAAGCCTGAAGCTTGGCGTCAATGCTGAGAGTAAGGTTCTTGCCGGGCACGGGGCGCTGGTCAAAGCGGCCGTTCTGATAGCTGCCCTGGATGCGGCCGTGGGCGTCGCGGAGCAATATCTGCACGCCTTTGACTCCACGTAGCTGCTTCTCATAATAGCGTTCCACGCCAAGCTTGCCGATATAGTCGCCAGGCTGGTAATAGTCATCTTCCTCAATGTCGGCAGGCGACACCTCGCCCACATCGCCCAACACGTGGGCGGCATAGGGATATTCATACTGACGGATACTGCGCTTCTGGGCGTAGAAGCCCGGGAAGCGGAACATCTTCTCCTGAAAGATGCCAAAGTCCTTGTCGGAGAGCTGGCTCAGGAAAAGCTGCTCGGTGAAGCGCGAATAGCCAGGGTTCTTGCTGCGGTCCTTGATGTTGTCCATCCGCCGCTCAAACTCCTCACGGGTCATATTGAGCGTGGCACAGAATTCGGCCGTGTCGAGCCGGCCCTTGGCCTCGTTCATCACGACCATGATGTCATAAGCCGGCTGGTTGTACACCATCAGCTGCCCGTTGCGGTCGGTGATGACTCCCCGCGACGGATACTCTATTTTTTTCAGGAAGGCGTTTGAGTCGGCGTTCTTCTTATAGTCGTCACTCATAATCTGCAAGGTGAACAAGCGGATGATGTAGATGACCACAATGGCCATGGCCACGCCGCCGATAACGAATCGCCTGTTGTCAAGCTCGTAATCTTTCACTTCTTAACGCTCTCTATGGTCATTATCAGGATAAAGGTTATCAATGTGCTGCCCAAGATACACTCCAGCCACTGGAGCCAGTTGAAGAAATTAAACGACTCGAGGGTGAAGAACACCAGGCAGTGGAGCAACACGAGGGTGAAGGCATAAAAGGAGAACTTGGTGGGCCCGATGGTGCGCAGCGAGGGCTTGATGTCTTCCGGCGCGTCACGCTGCACAAAGAGCTGGAAGAAATAGGGCTGCGCCGCACCCACCAAAGTCAGCGAGGCGGCCGCCTCGCCCGGAGTATTGGAAAACATGTCTATCACGAGGCCCAGCATGAAGCTCCACAACAACAGCCCCCACTTGGGGTAGTTAAGCGGAAAGAGCACGACAAAGTAGACATACAAGAGCGGCGTGGCACAGTTGAACAGGTGGATATGATTGAGCACCAAGGCCTGCACGCCACAGAGTATGACAAACCATACGACACGTTTTAAAACATCTATTGACATCGCTGAATATTTCTCTTCTTTACCTTAATTATATATACACATTAGTTTTGCTCTTGTGACGTCTTGGCACCGGCGCCATTGGCTTCAGTCTGCCGGAGCGAGTCGCGGGCGGCCTCCATCAGCCGGGTACGCTCGGCTATCCCCTTGTCGTTGATGACACACACATCACGCAGATTGCCAAAATCAGTGGTGAGCTGCACTTTCAGGCGATAGGACAGTCCGTCGCGCGAGTTGTATACCTGGATAATCTTTCCCACCAGCACACCCGGTGGAAAGATGGACGAGTAGCCGCTGGTCTCCACCCAGTCGCCACGCTTGAAATGAGCATGGCGCGGAATATCCTCCACATAGGCGATGGAGGGGTCGGTGCCATACCACTGCAGATAGCCGAAATAGCCGCGTCCACGGATAGAGCAACTGATACGCGACCGGGTATTGAGCACCGGCATCACGATGGCATAATGGGCCGACGACATGAACACCACGCCCACCACACCGTTGCCGCAGGCCACGCCCATGTCCACATTGACGCCTTCGGCTTGGCCCTTGTTGATGGTGATGAGGTTGTCGGGACGGTCGAGCGAATTGCTCACCACTTTGGCCGGTATCAGACTGAACTGTCGCAGATAAGCCAGTTCGTTGCGGCGGGTAACCGTCGTGTCGCCCGTCTGCTCGGCATAAAGGCGCGAAAGCTGGTTGACCTGGCGCTCCAGGTAGAAGTTGCGGAGCGTCAGCTCCTCATTGACCTTCGACATGGAAAAAAACGAGCTGACGGCCGAGTTCCACTCATACACCTGTCCGGCCACGGCATTGGCTGATGTAAACCAGACACTGCCCTGATAGCTGTTAAATCTGAAGAGCAGCACCAAGCTCAACACCTCGAGCACGACAAACAGCATCCAGTGGTTGTATTTGGCAAGAAATTCTAATAAGTTGCGCATAAAGCTTCGTCAAACCATAATTCTTAATGCACCATTCTTAAAGCATAATGCATAATCAGGCTCGTGCAGACAGCTTTCGTGGGAAAGCCCATCGGCACCGGCCCAATTATGCATTAAGAATGACGCATGACTCATGCTATCTCATCAAGAATGAGAAGCGGTCCACATTCTTCAGAGCGATACCGGCACCCTTTGCCACACTGTGAAGCGGGTCTTCAGCGATGTGGAACGGTATATTAATCTTGTCGGTCAAACGCTTGTCGAGGCCGCGCAGCAAGGCACCGCCGCCGCTCAGATAGATACCGTTCTTCACAATGTCGGCATAAAGCTCTGGCGGTGTGTTCTCCAGGGCGGAGAGCACGGCATTCTCAATCTTGGCCACGGTCTTGTCGAGACAGTGGGCTATCTCCTGATAGCACACAGGCACTTCCATGGGCAGTGCGGTGATACGGTTAGGGCCGTGAACCACGTAGTCCTCGGGAGCCTCCTCGCCCAGGTCGGTCAGGGCCGAGCCCACATGTATCTTGATACGCTCGGCCATACGCTCGCTGACCTTCACGTTGTGCTGACGGCTCATGTATTCCTGGATGTCGGCCGTCAGGTCGTCGCCTGCGATACGGATGGAGTTGTTGCTCACGATACCGCCCAGCGAGATAACGGCAATCTCGGTAGAGCCGCCGCCGATGTCGACAATCATGTTGCCCTCCGGCGCCTCCACGTCGATACCGATACCGATAGCGGCGGCCATCGGCTCGAATATCAAGTAGACGTCGCGGCCGTCGGCGTGCTCGGCAGAGTCACGCACAGCGCGAAGCTCCACCTCGGTGGAACCCGACGGCACACCGATAACCATGCGGAGCGAAGGCGAGAACAGGCGGCTGCCCGTATGCACCATCTTGATGAGTCCGCGCATCATCTGCTCGCAGGCAGAGAAGTCGGCTATCACGCCGTCGCGCAGCGGACGGATGGTACGTATGTTGTCGTGTGTCTTCTCATACATCATCTTGGCCTTCTCGCCCACGGCTATCATCTTGTCCGTGCGGCGGTCGAGTGCGACCACCGAAGGCTCGTCTACTACAATCTTGTCGTCACTGATAATAATGGTGTTGGCTGTGCCAAGGTCCATTGCTATCTCCTGAACGAATGAAAAAAATCCCATTTCTTAACTTATTGCTTTATCTAATCCTGAAATCTTATTTGGCAAACCAGCCGTGGATAGCCGTGTCGTAGTGGCTGCTCACGCCAAAGGCGCGGGTGGCAAACATCCGGCGATCCTCGATATCGGTCTCGGCGCCCTTCTTGTTGAGGATGTCAAGCAGCACGCCGTACTCAGCCTTGCTGGGCACGATGACCACGTCCTTGAAGTTCTTGGCTCCGGCACGGATGAGCGAGATGCCGCCGATGTCTATCTTCTCGATGATGTCGGCCTCCGAAGCGCCGCTGGCCACTGTGTCCTCAAAGGGATAGAGGTCCACGATAACCAGGTCTATTTCGGGTATCTCGTATTCTGCCATCTGGGCCTTGTCGCCCTCATTGTCGCGGCGGGCCAGGATGCCTCCGAAGATTTTGGGATGCAATGTCTTCACGCGGCCACCGAGAATGGAGGGATAGGTGGTGACATCTTCCACCTTCTCACACTTGTAGCCCAATGACTCTATAAACTTCTGAGTACCTCCGGTAGAGAGGAACTTCACACCTTCTTCATCCAGTTTCTTGAGCAGCTCGTCGAGTCCGTCCTTATGGAATACGGAAATGAGCGCAGTCTTGATTTTCTTTGTTCCAGCCATAATATAACGTTATATAATGTATTTAGGTTGCAAAGTTACTAAAAAGTGCCGACAGCACCATATTTTAAGGTGAAATTTTATGCCTGCCCATGTTTTTCTTGTCTTATGCAAAGTTCTGATGAAAATTCGGACAGGATGCGGTCTCTTTTTCTGATTTTTTTGTTTATCTTTGCCGCATGACTACACTACTGAAACGCTTTTTATCCACCTTGATGTTCTTGCTGGCGGCCATGGCCGTATCGGCGCAGTCTCCCCAACCGGGACAGGCTTCCCGCAAGCCGCGCGGCCCCAAACTGTTTGTCGCCCCCAACCAACCCTTGGGACAGGGCCGAGGCGTGCATCCAGGACGGGTGGCATGGGTACACTGCCCGGGCGTGGCCTCGTGGGACGGCCAGACGGGCCTGTGGGTGGAAGACCGCTGGAACAGCCAGGACAAGGCCGACACCATGGTCAACGAGGCGGTAAGCCAACTGGCCGGGCAACCGCACGCCCGGAAGGCATGGAAGGCTCTTTTCCGCCACTTCAACAAGGCGCGCGGACGGGGCAACCGCACCTACCGGAGGGGTGAAAAGATTGCCATCAAGCTGAACATGAACAACGCCACGACCCACCACGACACCATCGACCTCAACTCATCGCCCTTTGTCACCCTGGCCCTGGTGCGCTCACTGGTCAAGGAGGCACAGGTGGACGAGCGCGACATCATCGTCTGCGAGCCGAGCCGGGCCATCACCGACAGCATCTACAACAAGATTCACCGGGAGTTTCCCGGAGTGACGTTCATCGACAACATCGGCGGCGACGGACGACAGAAATGTGACTACTATGAGGAGCAGATTGTCTATTCACAGGACAACGGGAAGATGGCCCGCGGACTGGCCCGATGCATCGTGGACGCAGACTACCTGATTAACAGTGCGCTGCTGAAGACCCACAAGGGACCGGGCGTGACGCTCACGGCCAAAAACTGGTATGGAGCCACGGACATCAGCCTACAGTGGCGCAAAAACGCACACAACGGCATCAGCCAGGACAAGCGTGGCGGCCGACCGGCCTACAAGACCTTAGTGGACTATATCGCCCACAAGCACCTGGGACAGAAGACGCTGCTCTTCCTCATCGACGGCACTTACGGGTCAAGGGATGTCAACGGGGCTCCATCACCCAAGTGGCAGAAGGAGCCTTTCGGCGGCGACTGGGCCTGCTCGCTCATCGCCTCACAAGACGAGCTGGCCTGCGACGCAGTGGCCATGGACCTGATTATCGGCGAATGGCCCGACTTCGGCAGTCTGAACTACTGCGACGAGTATCTCCGCGAGGCGGCCTCCATTCCCCACGCCCCCAGTGGCGTCACCTACAAGCAAGACGGAAAGCCGCTCCAACAGCCGCTCGGACTGATGGAGCACTGGAACAACGCCAAGGAGCGGAAATACATCAAGCTCGACTTGCGATACAAAAAGCTTTAGAACATATCCCACATTGTAAAGTTGGCAGCTTTCGCTTTGAAAGTTGCCAACTTCTCATTCAAAGTCAGGCAGCTCACGCATCACTTCACCACACCCACCATTGTGGGTGTGGTGCCTTTACATAGTGGGTGCGGTGTCTCACCGCACAAAAAAGGCGGTAGTGGTGAATAATTTAGTGACATTCCACCTAAATCACAAACAAAGAAAGCCCCGTTTTAGTCTGTTTTATTGGCCATCTTAGAGCCAGTCACCAAGGTGACGGGTGCCAGTCACCAAGGTGACGGGTGCCAGCCACCAAGGTGACTGGTACCAACCA
>CALGHW010000077.1 GCA_937916075.1 uncultured Prevotella sp. | reverse complement strand
AACCAATCACCGGCACGCCACAGCTGGTACCGGTACCAAGGAATGTGAGCTTCATCGGATATTGACCTCTGGATTGATTGCTATACCAAACTTGCGGAACACGTCGTCGCGCACCGCCTCGCAGAGCCGCACCACCTCCTGACCAGTGGCCCCGCCACGATTAACCAGCACGAGGGCCTGCTTATCGTGCACACCGGCACGCCCCAGCGAGCGTCCTTTCCAGCCACACTGGTCAATCATCCAGCCTGCCGGAATCTTCTCGTGATTCTCGTCTATCGTATAGTGGGGCATGGCGGGATATTGTGCGGCCAGCTCGTCATATTTTCGCTTGTCCACCACCGGATTCATAAAGAAGCTGCCGGCATTGCCCGTCACACGCGGGTCGGGCAACTTGGCCTCACGGATGCGGATGATGGCCTCACGCAGTTGGCGCGCCGTGGGCGTGGTGATATGTTCCTTCTCCAGTTCGGCCCGGATATTGCCATAGTCGAGCCGTGGCTCGAAGGCGTGGGTGAGCCGATAGGTGACATAGGTCACGACATAGCGGTCGCGCCAGTCTCTCTTAAACCGGCTCTGCCGATAGGCATACTCACACTGGGCGTTGGAGAAGGTCACCTCCCGACCGGTGGCTATCTCTACGGTCTCCACCTTATCTATCAGGTCTTTCACCTCGGCGCCGTATGCGCCGATATTCTGCACGGCACTGGCACCCACCTCTCCGGGAATGAACGACAGGTTTTCCGCGCCGTGCCAGTCATGCTCCACGGCATAGGCCACCACATCGTCCCACACCTCGCCACTGCCGGCCCGGAGCAGCACGCCTCCGTCTGCCGGCGTGACCTCCAGCCCGCGGATGGCCGAATGGAGCACGGTCCCGTCATAGTCGCGGGTGAGCAGCAGATTGCTGCCACCGCCCAACAGGAGCAGCGGCTCGTCGGCGGCGGTCAGGCGGGTCACGACATGCCGCAACTCGCTTACCGTCTGAAACTCAATGAATCGCCGGCACCGGGCCTGGATGCCGAAAGTATTGTGGCCCGTCAGGTCATAGTCTCTGATGTCTTTCATACACTGTCATACTGATAAAGGGATGAAGCCAGCATGCGGGCATTATTGGTTGAGCTCGGTGAGCAACCAGCGGCCCCTGACATTGCGGAAGCACATTTCCATCTCCAGGCCATTGGCGATGCCGCGGATTACAAACACCTTGCTGGTGCTCTCCTTGTAGCTCTGGCCGTAGATGATGTTGTAAATCATCTGTGAGGGAAGCTGCGGGGCGAAGGCCGGCCAAGTGTCGGGCGTGAGCAGGCCTGTCATCTTCTTGAACTCATCGTCGGGATCGTCGGTGACAAACTTCACCGGATTCTGCAGATGGCGCACCTGATAGGCCGAGTCGCGGGCAAAACGCTGGTAGAACTTCAGAAATGAAGCGTTGTTGTTGCGCTGCAATGGCTCGGTCACGACCGACTGCATCATCCACTGCCCGTCCGTGCGGTCGAAGGTATAGCGGGTTACGGAGTGGCGCTTCAGGAATATCTTCTCCACCACCACATGATTGATGTTGGTGTCCTTGACCAGCTCCATCTGCCGCCGGTTGTCGAAAATCAGCGTGTAATATCCCTGGCGCATAAAGAAATGTTCCATTTTCCACTGTCCCTTCTCCACCATTTTCCGGCTCTTGCCATTGACAACCTCCAGCGGAAACTTGATACGCTTCATCTGCAGCTTCCGGTTGCCGGCAAAATTGAAGAAGAAATCATCAAACAGCTCGTCGGCAGCCTTTGGCATCGGTGTCTCGGAGATGAGCTGCTCCATGGTGTCCACGGCGGCGGTATCAGCCGCCACGCTGTCCGAGTCGCTCACGACATCGGCGTCGCCCGCCTTGTTACCCTTGCAGGAGAAGACAAGCAGGACACATGCAAAAATCCCAATTAAATACTTGTTCATCTAACATACGGACCAAGTCCGCCTCTCAAATTTGCGCAAAATTACGAATTAATTTTGATAACGTGCGTCGTTTTGCCATAAAAATATTACCTTTGCACTGAAATAATATATTATTGTAGTAGCAATGATGATACTTGATAAAATAGACCAACTTCTTCAAGAAGTAAAGAACCTGAGTGCGCAGAATGCTGACGAGATAGAGGCCCTGCGCTTGAAGTATCTTAGCAAGAAGGGCGAAATCACTGCCCTCATGGCCGATTTCCGTAATGTGCCCGCCGACCAGAAGCGTGCCGTGGGCATGAAAATCAACGAGCTGAAGCAGACCGCCACCGAGCGCATCAACGCGCTCAAGGAGCAGTTTGACAACCAGGAGAACACCGACGAGGCTTTCGACCTGACCCGCACGCCCTACCCCAT
>CALGHW010000076.1 GCA_937916075.1 uncultured Prevotella sp. | reverse complement strand
TGGTACGGGCCCACCCGTCCACACTCTGCATATTGACCAGCGAACGATACCATGTGACAAAAAACATTTCCGACTCTGGCGTTATCTTGTCTATCGTCTTGCTGCGAGCCAGCTGCAGGTTGAAGCGAATGTCTTTATCACCGGGCGACAGCAGATAGGCCCGCTCGTAATTGAGCACGGCCTTGGTAATATTGCCAGTGCGGTAATAGGCATTGCCCAAATTATAATAGAGGTCAGCGCACACACCGCCCTTGAGAAGTTCCTCATAGTCGGCTACCGCTTGCTGATATTGCTGACGGGCATAGGCACTGTCGGCATTTTCCTTCGTGATGGCGCTGGCAGGAGCCAGGCTCGAGGCCAGCATAAATAACAGCATAAGCAATGGGGCCGTATGGCCGGATTTCGTCTTTTTCTGTCGTTTCATAGTTTCCTCTATTTGCATGATGGCAGTCATGGCTGCCTCAAATGTCTTGTTCATATTGCCTGCCACATCACCTGGCGCATAACGCTCAAACTCACACTCGTCGAGAGCCTTGATAAACAGGGAGACAGTATTCTCACCCACGCCCCGCTCAGCCAGGCGCTGGCTGATGTTTTCACGAGAGAGGCGCTCCACCGGAATATTCAGCTTGTCGCCCACATAGCCCCACAGGGCCTTGAGCACTTCATCATAAAAAGCAGACGACTGGCCCGACATCATTAGTCGGGAAGCGGTACGCAGCCGCTTGGTGGCCACCTTGTTGGCTTTTTTGCCGCGCATCTTCACAATATCGGCATTGTCCAACGCCCGTTGACGGAAGATGACAAACAAGGAGACAAACACCAGGAACAGGACGGCCAATGCCACCCAATAGCCTGCAGAACCGAAGAAGAACTCGTCGGTGGCATGCTGGCGCACATCGCCCAACTTGATATAACGTATATCCTTATTGAGCTGGTCCACATCGCCCTGGCCCGTATAGTCGCTCACGCTGCCATTACCCGCACCTTTCTCCACCTGGATGGAAAAAGCCTGGGTGTGAAGCGTCTTATAAGCGTTCTGCTCAGTGTCATAATACACAAAATCAATGGGCGGTATCTCAAACTTTCCCTGATGACGGGGCACAAACATGATGTCATAAATCATGTTGCCCTCCACGCCATTGCTGGTCAGCTTGGTTTTGTCGGTAATCTTGGCGTCATACTTGTCAAAATCCTTCGGGAAGTTGACTGTAGGCTCCTTAATCAGTTTCAAGTTGCCCACACCGCTCACCACCACTCTCAGGTCTACCGGGTCATTGGCCTTGGTGGTGGTCTTGTTGAGCTGGGCCGAGATATTCAGGCGGCCCACTCCTCCCGAGAAGTTGGCCGGACGTGCCGGCAGAGGCTCCACACTGATGGTGAGTCCCGGGGCCTTGATACTCTTTTTGACCTCCACATAGCCCGAACCGCCATTGAAGAAGGCCTCAAAGGGATCCACATTTCGGTTTTGCTGAACCACCACACCCTCAAAC
>CALGHW010000075.1 GCA_937916075.1 uncultured Prevotella sp. | reverse complement strand
CCTGTTGCAGGAGGCCGGCCTTCACCTGTCCGTCAGCGTCAAACAGGTGGTGGCGCAAGGCGTAGAGCGTGACGCTCCGGTACATGGCGCCGGTGTCTACATAGATATAGCCCACTTCGCGGGCCAGGTCTTTGGCCATCGTGCTTTTTCCGCACGATGAGAAGCCGTCAATGGCGATGATTATTTTCTTCATGATATGAGTTAGAGTGTATAAGTTGCGTTAAACACGAGCGATGACGACGACACGTGGTATTTGGCGTAGGCCACCTGTAGCTTGAAGCGTTCCAGCTGCAGTCCGCCGCCCAGCGAGAGTCCGGCGCCATGGCTGCTGCCTTTGTCCGAACCGGTTATCTTCATTTCTTTGGTCCGCTGGAAGTTGTATCCGGCGGCTAAGTAGATAGTCTCCGAGAGCTTCAGGTCTACACCGGCCACCAGGTGGCGGATGAAGTCGTCGTTCCAGTCGTTGAGGCGGGTCATCGTGAGCGAGAACCGCAGGGGCGAGTGGCCCAGCTGCTGGGTGGCGCCCAGCTGGAGGTCGAGCGGTATGCGCTCAAAGTTGTCGTCGAAGGCTTTGATTTGTCCGCCCAGGTTGCGTGCCACGGCCGACACTGACAGGTCGAGGTCCTCGTTGTAGTAGTTGAGTCCCAGGTCTACTCCCATGGCCATCGAGCTGTATCCGGCCATGGATGAGGTGATAAACTTGGCCGTCACGCCGCCCGCAATCCTGTCGGTCAGCGTGTAGGCAAACGAGCCTCCCACCATGATGTCCTTGGCCGAGAAGGAGCCTTCCTCCACCTGGTCGGCCGAGTATTGCTTCATGGTGCCGTAGTCCATGTATTGCGCTGTCACGCCCCACGTGCCTTTTTCGCCCGTGGCCTTGACAAACGATGCGCTGGCCGTCTTGGTTCCCTGCATATAAGTCATGAAGTTGAGGTTGAGGCTCTTGTCGGCCACCGACGTGATGAGAGCCGGATTATGGAAGATGAGTGTAGGGTCGTCCTCGATGATGGACACGTTGTCGCCACCCAAAGCCGCCACATGGGCGCTTACTGGCAGCCGGAGAAAGTTGTAGTCAGTCTGGCTCTCCTGGGCCAGCAGCGGCATGGCACAGAGGTTGAAAAGTGTGGCAAAAACGGTTTTTTTCATCAATTTATACTAATTTGTGCGCAAAGTTACGGCTTTTTCAAATATCTGAGCTATTTTTGTAGCTGCAAATCTTATTATTCGTATGTATATAACGCAAAATGACGGGTAATATTATAAAATGAGTGATGGACATAAAGAAAACTAAAGCGGCCGATTTGGAGTCACGGCGTCCGGCGATGTTCCTGTTGGGACTGATTGTGGTGCTGGCGGCTCTGTTCGTGGCGTTTGAATATACTGCGGGGAGCGGTTCTGCCGACGTGGACGACTCCGCGCTCGACGACCTGTCCAACGACGTGGACATGATACCGGTCACCACCCAGCAGAACCGCGTCGCCTTGATGGCCCGGCAGAAGCCAGCCGCCAAGGCCGCCAAAATCAAGGTGGTGGAGGATGAAGAAGAGCTGCCGTCGGCCGACGACCCGGTGAAAAACAGTGCCGGCAGTCAGGCCGACGCCACTGGAGAGGGCACTGCCGACGGGAAGGACAGCCAGGATGAGGCAGGGCAGGGGGCGGACGACCAGACGGCGGCCCTCTCGCCGATAGCCACCGACATGAAGGACAATCCGCTCAACTTCCACGTCGTGGAAGACCTGCCCCAGTTTCCCGGGGGCGCTGTGGAGCTGATGAAGTGGCTCACCAGAAACCTGCAGTATCCCGCCCAAGCCCAGCAACAGAAGATACAGGGCAAGGTAGTGGTGCAGTTTATTGTGGGCAAGGACGGAGCTGTGTCGGGCCTGAAAGTGGTCAAGTCGCTCCATCCCGCTTGTGACCGCGAGGCGCTCCGCGTGCTGCGGATGATGCCGCGGTGGAAGCCCGGCATCCAGCACGACAGGCCCTGCCGTACCATGGTGTGCATCCCCATCATTTTCAAGTTATAAGCAATCCTTGTTGTAATACCTTTTTAATAATATATATCATTATGTTGACATCCAAAGAAATTCTGAATAAGGTCAACCAGTATCTCGACCATTTGCCCTACGGCCGTGAGCCTGCCTCCCTCTATGCCCCCATCCGCTATGTGCTGTCTTTGGGCGGCAAGCGCATCCGTCCGGTACTGATGCTGATGGCTTACAATCTTTTCAAGGACAATCCCGAAAGCATCCTGATGCCGGCCTGTGCCCTGGAGACCTATCACAACTATACGCTGCTCCATGACGACTTGATGGACAATGCCGACGTGCGCCGCGGACATCCCACGGTTCACCGCAAGTGGGACGCCAACACGGCCATCCTCTCGGGCGACTCGATGCTCGTGCTGGCCTATCAGCGCATGGCCCAGGTGCCTGCCGACAAGTTGAAACCTGTGCTCGACCTCTTCACGGAGACCGCACTGGAGATAGGCGAGGGGCAGCAGTATGACATGGACTTCGAGCGGCGCACCGACGTCACTGAGGCCGAGTATATCGAGATGATCCGCCTGAAGACCAGCGTGCTCCTGGCCTGTGCCGTGAAGATAGGGGCCATCCTGGCCGACGCGCCGGCCGAGGATGCCGACAATCTTTATCACTTCGGCGAGCAGATGGGGCTGGCCTTCCAGTTGCAGGACGACCTGCTCGACGTGTATGGCGACCCCAAGGTGTTTGGCAAGGCCATCGGCGGCGACATCACGTCCAACAAGAAGACCTATATGCTCATCAATGCCTATCAGCGGGCCGACGAGCGGCAGCGCCAGACATTGCGCCGGTGGATAGAGGCGCACGACTTTGACCGGCAGGAGAAGATAGCCGCCGTCACCGAGCTGTACAACCAGATAGGTATCCGCCAGCTGTGCGAGGACCGTATCAACCACTATTTTGCCGAGAGCGAGAAATACTTGGCGCGGGTAGGCGTGGCCGACGAGCGCAAGGAGCAGTTGCACCGCTTCACGCTGGAACTGATGAAGCGCGACAAGTAAGCATGCTGTTTATTGGCAATTGTCACTTATAATCTACCCAGACAAGCAATATGCCCTATCGAAGACTTCCCGCGACGGATGCCGCCCGGCTGAAGGCTATCAAGACGGTGATGGACAACAGCAGTCTCTATACGGTCAGTGGCCGTATCGTGGACTGGTCTGTGCTCAACCGGCTGCCCACTGCCTTCACCCGGCTCGACAATGCCCGCAAGCAGTATAAGGCCCTGTTGGAAGTGCAGCGCAAGGCCACCATGGGGCTGGACCCGCTCCTGAGGCGGGCCACAATGTATGTGTGCCACTTTCTGCATGTGCTCTTCCTGGCCGTGGAGCGGGGCGAGGTGAAAACCTCGCGCCTGGAGCTTTATGGCCTTCCGTCCTCGGGCTACAGTGTGCCCAAATTTCATACCGCAGAATCGTTGATCAGCTTTGGCCGGCAGCTCGTGGCCGGCGAGAAGCAGCGCATCAAGCTTGGCGGACTGCCCATCTATAATCCGTCGATAGGCAAGGTGGCCACCCAGTTGGCCGTATTTGCCGATGCCTATGAGGAGCAGCAGCTCCGCATCCGCCAGACCCAGGAGGCGCTTGAGGCCCTGCAGCGGCTGCGTCCGGATACGGATGAGCTGCTGCTCGAGCTGTGGAACCAGATAGAAAAGCATTTTGCGGACGCGCCTCCAGAGGTGCGCTTTGCCGAGTGTCGTAAGCTGGGCGTTGTCTATTACTATCGCCGGCACGAGGAACATCTCTATTAAATAAAGAAAACCGTATTATCTTATGACTCTGATTGTAGATACCCATACCCATCTCGACGGTGCCGAGTTTGACGAGGACCGCGACGAGGTGATGGCCCGAGCCAAGGCTGCGGGCATAGCCAAAGTGTTTTTGCCGGCCATCGACCTGCGGTCGGTGGACAGCGTGCTGGCCGTGAGCAACCGTTATCCCGGATACGCCTATCCCATGATAGGACTGCATCCTGAAGAGGTGAGGGCCGACTGGCGGGAGGTGCTGGCCGAGATGAAGAGGCGCGTCTCGTCCCGTTTTATTGCCATCGGTGAGGTGGGGCTCGATTATTACTGGAGCCGTGAGTATGAGCAGGAACAGTTGGAGGCCTTTGAGGAGCAGGTGAGGTGGTCGGTGGAGTATCGCTTGCCTTTGATGATACATTGCCGGAAGGGGCAGCAGGAGATGGTCAGTGTGCTGAAACGGTATGAGAAGGATTTGCCCGGTGGCGTGTTTCATTGCTTCACGGGCAACGAGAAGGAGGCCGCCCAACTGTTGCAGTTTGACAAGTTTGTGCTGGGTATCGGTGGCGTGCTCACGTTCAAGAAGTCCCACCTGCCCGAAGTGTTGCCTTCAATACCCCTGTCGCGGGTAGTGCTGGAGACCGACGCCCCCTATATGGCTCCCGTCCCGATGCGCGGGCAGCGCAATGAGAGTGCTTACGTGGTATATGTGCTCCGTAAGATGGCCGAGAGCTATGGACTGCCGGAGGATGACGTGGCCCGGGCCACCAATGAGAACGTGGAGCGGATATTCGGAATCCATGTTAACAACATTTAAAAAGAGGACAGATATACAGAAATCTGAATTTTTATTTGTACTTTTGCAATCCGAAAAAGGAAAGGTGCTCGAGTGGTTGAAGAGGCACGCCTGGAAAGCGTGTAACCGGCAAAACCGGTTCGCAGGTTCGAATCCTGTTCTTTCCGCAAGGTCAGCATCATGGCTGTTGGGTATGCTGGTCACATTAAAAGAAGGCACTCGGAGAAATTCCGGGTGCCTTCTTTCGTTCACCTGCAAAAGTTGTGGGCATGACTTCACGTAGCAGAACGTTAAATAAGATAAACGAGGGGGACAAAAGAAAGTGAATCTTTTGTCCCCCTCACTATTTTCAACTACTTTTGCAATTGAAATCAAATCCAGTCCATCAGGACTGGTAGGGGTGCTCGGATGTTTGTCCGGGCTGAGATTATACCCGTAACACCTGACCCGGATAATGCTGGCGTAGGGAGCGAAAGGCATGTGGAATGTCGAGACACAGGATGAGAAGGTAATGCTCATTCTGTACGTCTTTCAAAATCAAATATTTCCATCCCAATCTCACAACACTCCTTTTTGTTATCATGTTCAATCAAAAAACCATTAACAAAAAGACAAATGGAAAAACTGATTATTGCAGGAAAGGAATTTGAGTCCCGTCTGTTTTTAGGCACGGGCAAGTTCAGTAGCAACTCCGTGATGGCTGAGGCCATCACCGCATCGGCGACACAGATGGTCACCATGGCCATGAAGCGTATCAATCTCGACGACAAGGGCGACGATATGCTTCAGCATATCATGAAACCCGGCATCCAGTTGCTGCCCAACACATCGGGCGTGCGCAATGCGGAGGAGGCCGTCTTTGCCGCCAAAATGTCGCGCGAGGCTTTTGGTACCAATTGGCTCAAACTGGAGATTCACCCTGACCCACGCTATCTGCTTCCCGACCCGGTGGAGACCCTGAAGGCCACCGAACAGCTGGTCAAGGAAGGATTTGTCGTGCTGCCCTATTGCCAGGCCGACCCCGTGCTTTGCAAGCGACTGGCTGAGGTGGGAGCCGCTACCGTGATG
>CALGHW010000074.1 GCA_937916075.1 uncultured Prevotella sp. | reverse complement strand
TCATCACCTGCCAGCAAGACACCCAAGAGAATGGCGGCAACACGGAAGTCATCGCCACCAAGATGAACATCTATGATGACGGCAGCAAACTGAGCGTAGGCATTGCCGACCGCCACACAGGCCAGGTGACCCGTCGTGTCAACGTAACATCTACCTACGACTACTTCCCGTTCGTGTTCCAGGATGCCTGCGCACACTTCATCGAGGACGTATTCTAACCCACAATAAGCAATAACAGATATGAAAATCAAGCATATATTACTGATATTATTTGTCATGGTGGTGCAGGCTGCGCTGGCACAGAAAACCCTGACAGGTGTCGTCACCGAAAAAATAGGCAACAGCACGGAGCCGTGTATCGGCGTGAACGTCACGTTCGTGAACAGCCAAAACCGTATCATCGTCGGAACAGTGACCGACTTCAACGGACAATACTCGCTCAAGGTACCAGCCGACAAGGGACAGCTCACCCTGAAATTCTCGTATATCGGCATGCAGACCCAGAGCTTCAAGTACAACGGGGAGACCCGCAAGAATGTCACCATGACCTCGGGCGCACAGCAAATCAAGGAAGTGCAGGTAAAAGGCACACGCACACGCCGTAACGAGATGGGCGTGACACAAAAGCAGATGTCGTTTGCCACCCAGAAAATCAACATGAGCGAAATCACGGCCGTATCGCCCGTGACCTCTGTCGAGGAGGCCTTGCAGGGACAGCTCGGCGGTGTGGACATCATTGCCGCCGGCGACCCCGGAGCCAAGAGCAGCATCCGCATCCGCGGTACCGCCACTCTGAACGGCAACGCCGACCCGCTCATCGTGGTCAACGGTGTGCCCTACTCGACCGACATCGACGACTCTTTCGACTTCAACACGGCCAACCAGGAAGACTTTGCGCAGATGCTCTCGCTCAACCCAAATGACATTGAGAGCATCGAGGTGCTGAAAGACGCCGCCTCCACCGCCGTATATGGCACGGCCGGAGCCAACGGCGTGTTGCTCATCACGACCAAACAGGGAGCCATGGGCAAGACGCGCTTCACCTTCTCCACCAAGAACTCCATGAAGTTTGAGCCCAAGTCGATGCCGATGCTTAACGGTGACGAGTATAAGGCTTTCATACAGGATGCCATCTGGAACACCGCCAACGCACGCGGCTTGAGCAAAAGCGCTGACTTGCTGGAATATCTTTTCGACACCCCCGAAATCAACTACAACACCGACTGGCGCTACTTTGACGAATACAACCAGAACGTGGACTGGCTGTCATACCTCACCAAGAACGCCTTCACCACCGACAACAGTTTCTCCATGTCGGGCGGTGGCGAGCGCGCCACTTACCGCCTGTCGATGAGCTATCTCTCGGAAGACGGTACCACCAAAGGCACGGGTCTGACCCGCTTCAACACCTCTTTGAACATCGGCTACCGCTTCAGCGAGAAGCTTACCGTACGCACCGAATACACCTACTCTGACACCGAGAAAAAGGCTCCCTGGACCACCAAGCTCCGCTCCGAAGCGATGCGCAAGATGCCCAACAAGAGCCCCTACTACATCGACGACACCACGGGTGAGATGACCGACACTTATTTCACCCGACAGAACACGGACGAGTTTCAGGGTGCCTTCAGCAGCAATGACGGCGGCACAAACTCCACCAACTTCCACCCCATCCTGATGGCCAACGACAGCTACCGCAACCTGAACACCAAGGAGCAGAAAATGACCGTGAGGGCCAACTGGTATATCCTGCCTGAGCTGACCTTCTACGGCTATGTTTCCATGAAGTACAACACGTCGAAGACAGAGACCTTCCTGCCGCAGGCGGCCACGGGTGTGGTGTCGACCAACACTTTCGCCAACCGTAGCAGCGACTACTACAGCAACAACTTCTCGCTCCAGTCGGAAGCCAAGCTCATCTATGCCAAGGACTGGCTCGACAAGAAGCACCAGTTCACAGCAACAGCCCTGTGGCGCACCTCCCAGTCGCGCAGCTCCAACACCACGTCCACCCGCTACAACGTGGCTTCGGCCGCCATTGCCGACCCAGGCTCAGGCGGCGGTGTGCTGCTGAGCCAAGGCTCAGGCAAGTCGGAGGTTCGCTCGCTCTCCGGCATCGGAAGCGTGGTATACACCTTCCTTGACCGCTATACCGTCAACGGTACCGTCAACTATGAAGGCAAGTCGAGCCTGGCACGCGACAACCGCTGGGGTATCTTCCCCTCGCTCGGCGCATCATGGATTGTGAGCGACGAGCCTTTCATGAAGTGGGCCAAGCCCGCACTGACCGAAGCCAAGATTCGCGCCAGCTATGGTATGAGCGGCAATGCCCCTTCCGGCACATCGCCTTATGTGGGCACCTACAGTGCGGCCGGCAACTATATGGACGGAGCGGCCGTGACCATCAATACCATGCAGCTCAACAAGCTGAAATGGGAGACCTCGCGAGAGGTTGACCTCGGTGTGGACCTCAACGGCGACCTGACCGCCACCTTCGACTGGTACCGCAAGAACACCAGCGACTTGCTGCAGAAGAATGTGGAGCTGCCGGCTGCCACAGGTCTGCCCACAGCCCGCATCGGCTGGTATAACTCCGGAAAAATCAGAAACGAGGGATGGGAGTTCCGCATTGAATACCAAGCTCTGAAGACGAAAGACTGGAACCTCCGCCTCAACTACAACGTAAACCGCAACAAGAACACCATCGTGGAACTGCCCCAGAACATCAACGAGGAACAGTTCTCGCTGAAGAACGGTGCTTATGCACAGCGTCTCATATCAGGAACAGCCGTCGGCTCGTTCTTCGGATTCAAATATGCCGGTGTTTACCAGAACCTGGAAGACACCTATGCCAAGGATGCCGATGGCGGCATCATGTATGACATGCAGGGCAAGCCCATCGTGATGAAAAACGGCACCTATACCTGCTATCCCGGTGACGCCAAGTATGAGGACATCAACCACGACGGAAAGATAGACAAAAACGACATCGTGTATATCGGCAACAGCAACCCGCTGCTCAGCGGCGGTGGCGGCTTTACGCTGAAATACAAGGGCCTGGCGCTGACCGTATTCCTCCACTACCGCCTCGGGCAGAAGATTATCAACAAGGCACGCATGAACGCCGAGTCGATGTATGGCGCCGACAACCAAAGCACCGCCGTGCTGCGCCGCTGGCGCAACGAGGGTGATGTGACCGACGTGCCAAGGGCCCTGTGGAAATACGGCTACAACTATCTCGGCAGCGACCGCTTTGTGGAGAGCTGCTCATTTGTCCGCCTGAAGACCCTCTCCCTGAGCTATACGCTCCCCAAGAACTTTGTCAAGAAGCTCGGTGTCAACTCGGCCAACGTGTTCATCACAGGCTACGACCTGCTGACCTTCACCGACTACAACGGACAAGACCCGGAGGTAAACCTGCCCAGCAACATCACGTCGCTGGCGGAAGACGACGCACAGACGCCACGCTCCAAGCGTGTGTCCATGGGTGTGACAATCAACTTCTAACCCCTATCCAAACGCAACAGTAACAAAGAACACTATGAAGACAATCTATCAATATATAATAGGTGCGATGGCATTCTGCAGCCTGACCACCTCATGCAATGACTACCTGGAAATCTATCCGGAAAACTCATTGCCGGCCGACAAGTATTGGGCCACCAAAGAGGATGTGGAAGCAGAACTGATGGAGGGCTACACCGTGCTGCGCAATTCGGTTGTCAGCAACCTCATCCCATGGGGAGAATTTCGCTCGGGCTGTCTGACCAGCTCTCCTGGCACCGGCTCCAACATCCTGCAAAAGCTGGAAATCAAGTCCTCCAGCATGTATTACTGTGCCTGGGGCAACATGTACCAAATTGTCAATGCGGCCAACTTAGTGCTCAAGAATGCCGCCTCGGCACAGGAGAACGACGCCACTTACAATACCGGAGAGCTCAACTCCCACTATTGTGAGGCATACTTCCTGCGCGCCCTGGCCTACTTCTACATCGTGCGCAACTGGCGTGACGCCCCATTGGCCCTCGAAGCGTATGACACCGACGAGACGGCCTACAACCTGCCCAAGTCTACCGACAAGCAGATTCTGGCGCAAATCAAGCAAGACCTGCACATGGCCGACAGCCTAAACGCTGCCAAGGAGGAATTTGAGACCACCTGGGAGACCAAGGGACGCGCCACCAAATGGGCCATCTATGCACTCATGTCAGACGTATGCCTATGGGATGCCGACTTCGACGAGTCCATCAAGTATGCCGACAAGATACTGAACGCCACCTCCAACAAGGCCCCGCGCTTCATGAGCACGGCCACCAGGGCCAACTGGTTCTCCATGTTCAACCCCGGCAACAGCAACGAAAGCATCTTCGAGATACAGTGGAGCCATGAGAAATACTCCAACGGTATCGCACAGACCAACAACCTGCCTTACATCTTCAGCGACGTGCAGAACTCGTCGTACAACCAATACAAGATGTGCGAGCCACTACTGGCCGAATTTGTGTCAGACTATGACGAAATCAGCACCAATGTGCACAGCAATGACCCCGAAGCCGCCGGCCGCACGCTCTACGGAACCTACAGCCCGGGCGGTTACATCTGGAAGTATGTAGGCGGAACCTCGCGCGCCGACAAGCGGACCACCACCTATTACGACCCCAATTTCATCATCTACCGCGTGGCCGACGTGATGCTCATCAAGGCCGAGGCCCTCGTCATGAGAAGTCTCGAAGGCAATGCCGCCGACTATCAAGCCGCCCTCGACCTGGTCAACAAGATTCGCCAGCGCACCAATCTGCCCGCCAACCAGGAAGTGACGGCCTCAAGCGACGCGACCAGTGTGCTCGAACTGATTCTGAGCGAACAGCTCAAAGAGTTTGCCGGAGAGGGCAAGTCATGGTATCACATGCTCTGCCTGGGCCACTTCCCGTCCTCCCACGGCATCGACTTCAAAAACACGTTCCTCATCAACAATGTCATCAAGTACAACACCACAGCCAGCGACTCGTGGATACGCTCCGTACTCAACAACGAGAATGCCTGGTACCTGCCCATCACCGACAATGAAATCAAGGTGAACAGCAATCTGGAACAGAACCCCTACTATAACTAAAAAACTGCAGCTAACGATGAAAAAAATCATATTCATATTCACCATCCTGCTCTCTACATTAGCAGCATGCACAGACCCCAATGAGGGCGAACTCTTTGTCACGCCACCAGAGACAGAGGCCGAGATGTCTGTCACCGATGTGCTCGAAAGCCAACCTGAGACCTACTCCATGTGGATCAGTTTCTTGAAATACGCAGACTTCTACAACGCACTCAAGAACACAGACAAGGTCACCATCTTCTGTCCAAACAACCAGGCCGTCCAGGCATTCCTGGCCAAGCGCGGAGTGAGTGAAATCAGCCAGCTCGACAAGGAATACGCCAAGAATGTGGTACGCACACACATCATCGACGGAGTGACCGTGAGCGACTCCACCCTCAACCAGGAGGCCAAGGCGCAGGGTACCCTGACCAACAAAACCCTGTTTGACTCCTATCTCAGCGCCAGCTATGGCTACACCATCACGGATGTGGACGACGACCAGCGCACCGACATGGTATATGGTGCCGACTCGGTATATATCAACAACAAGGCCCGGCTGGCCAAATTCTCCGTGACCTGCAACAACGGAGCCTTCTTCACCATGGGCGATGTCATCGAGCCGCTCACGGAGAACATCGTCGAGAAGCTGGAGATGGACGGCAGCTACAAAATCTTTTCCGCCGCCATCCGCGCTGACCATGACGCCGACTCTATTGCCACCCTCGTGAAAGACACCGCCACGGCCCTCAACGGCAGCCAGATTGTCACCACCCATAGATTCACGTGTTTCGCCGTTCCCGACCAGGTGTACAACGAGGCCGGCATCACCGATGTGGCATCGCTCAAGCAATGGCTCACGGCCAACGGTGAATACAGCGACCCCGACCAAGCGCTGACCCAATATCTGCGCTACCATTTCCTGAGCCGCGACTATTCTACCGCAGAGCTGTTCAACTTCAGCCAGCCTGACGAGACGCTCATCTATGACACCCAGCTCAATGGCCAGGCCATCACCGCCAGCGAACAGAACGGACAGAAAATCATCAACCAGACGCTCCGTATCCTCCGCAGCGATATACCGGCCTGCAACGGCACCATCAACAAGGTGAACAGCATCATGCCCATCTACCATCCCACTCCGGTCACCGTGCGCTGGGACTTCCTCAACCAGGCCGACATCATCTCTGCCGTCAACAGCTATGGCGCCAGCAAGGGATACGGCAACGTGTTCTCCACCCCGCTGACCAGCAGCGAAATCAAGGTTGACCTCAGCGAGGACTACCGTGACGGCAATTTCGGTGCCATCACGTCCATCACCTATCAGGCCAACGAGAGCAAAGCCAGCTATGGCAACTACCGCAAGGTGGGATTCTACAAGGAGAAGTACGCCAGCGCCAAGGAACAAGCCAAGCCCCAGCACGGTGCTTACATGAACAACTATCTCTGCCTGAACCTCGGTTATGCCGGATGGGCCCAGATGACCACACCGGTGATTATCGCAGGAAAATATAAGGTGGTGCTCCACTACATCAAGGACATTACCCTGGCTTCTTTCTTCACCTCCGGAACGCTGACCCGCTTCGACATCGACGACCACAGCGCCAACGTGTACCTCTACAAGAACCAGCCGAAGACACCGCTGTATGACAATATCGAGGCCACATTGTTCAGCAATATCACGTTTGAAGGCTCCACCAGCCACACATTCAAGGTGACAATGATGGACATCAGTGCCAAGACCAACAGCAGCTATCGCCAGATGCTCGACTACATCGAATTCATACCTGTAGAATAACCCTAAAAACATTGGACACATGAAAAAGAACAAAATCATCATACCACTGATAGCCGCCTCGGCCCTCGCAGCTACCTCCTGCTCCGACTGGGACGACCACTTCGACGCTGCCGGACTGCAGTCTACCGCTGAAGTGAGCGTGTACAACGGTGACATCGTAAGCTACATGAGAAACACCGGTGAGGTAAGCAATATGTCGGCACTCTATGAGCGCAACGGCATCTATAGCCAGATTACACCCGGACAGGAATATTCCTTCATCGTATGTGACAACAGTGTCTATGACGCCACCCAAATAGCCAACGATTCCATCTATGCCCGCTACAGTGTGAGCAACATGAACCTGGCACCCTCCTTGCTTACCGACGGGTTTGGTATCCACACCCTGTCGGGCAAGAGCATCTGGGTGCACCAGACAAACAACCAGGTGACCCTCGACGACTATAACATCCGGAAAGTGGCCAAGACAGACAATGGCTATATTTATTACATCAGCAATATCCTGCCCGTGCGCCAATCGGTATATGAGTATATCCAAAGCCTGGATGACCAAAACTATTCCTATTTCAAGCGCCTGGTAAGCACCTACGAGGAACGCTGGTTTGACCGCGAGCACAGCCAGGTAATCGGCAATGACCCCGTCAACGGCAACACGCTTTATGACTCCATATTCGTGACCCGCAATACCCTCATGGACCGTTACACAGCTGACGGACAAGCCACCTGGAACATGCGCGACGAGAAATACAACTCTACCCTGTTTGTCCCGACCAACCAGCAGATTGAGAAGGCTGTCAACGATGCCTGCGACAGCATACCGGTATGGCTCAACCGCGAGCCGACAGCAGCCGACACGGCCAAGTTCCAGCAATGGATTGTCAAGGCTTGCTTTGTAGACCGCAAGCTGGATGCCGAGGCCGTAAGTCCCAATGCCCATGATTTCGACTGTGTGGGAGGCTACTGTCAGATTATCGACAAGCAAAACGACAAGACTTATTATACGTCTGAAGATGTGGCCCACTGGAAGCCCAGCTTACAGTTGGCCAACACATCGTCCGTCACCCATCTCAGCAACGGCAACGCCTACCGGCTGGACAACTTGAAGATACCTAACCACGTGACCATCTATCGGGTCAAGTCGCGCTTCTATGAATTATGGAACGCCATGAACGCCAACCAGAAACGAGACTACTTCACGTGGAGCCACTGGACATCGCCCCTCATCATCAACGAC
>CALGHW010000073.1 GCA_937916075.1 uncultured Prevotella sp. | reverse complement strand
CTCTTCCATAATCTTTTTCTGTTTATTAGTGGTTACTTATTATTTGTTTTTCTTTTATATTGGCTGTTTCGCCGTATGCTCTCCCCGCGCTAATCCTTGATGACGGGCAGCGAGATGGTGAAGGTGGTGCCTTTGCCAAACTCGCTTTCCACCTTGATGTCGCCCTTGTGCAGGTCTACTATCTTCTTGACG
Source organism: uncultured Prevotella sp. (assembly GCA_937916075.1). Lineage (GTDB taxonomy): Bacteria > Bacteroidota > Bacteroidia > Bacteroidales > Bacteroidaceae > Prevotella. Next base: position 7,944 of record CALGHW010000073.1, on the reverse strand, counting down.
TAGGCCAGTCCGAGGCCGAATCCCTTGGCGTCATGCAGGTTGCCGGTGTGCACGCGGTAGAACTTCTCGAAGATTTTCTTCAGGTTGTCCTTTTTGATGCCCATGCCTGTGTCGCGGATGGAGAGATAGAGGTGCTCATTGTCATTCCAAGTCTTCATATAGATGTCGAGCGGTTTGTCCGGGTTGCGGTATTTCACGGCATTGTCCATCAGGTTGAAGATAACGTTCTGGAAGTGCATCTCGTCCACATAGATGGTGGAGTCGATGGCTTCGATGTCCGTATAAATCTTGCCGCCGGTGTGCTCCACGCGCAGGCTGAACGAGTTGGCAGTGTTCTCCACCATTTCGTTGAGGTCGAGTTCTTTTTTCTTGAACACCGCTTTCTTGCGGTCGAACATCGACATCTGGAGCACCTTCTCCACGAGGAAGCGCAGGCGTTTCGACTCGTCGTTGATGACTCCGCCCAGGTGTTGCATCATGGCCGGGCTCTTGTTGACGCTGGCGTCGTTGAGCATCTGTGCGGCCAGCGAGATACTGGCGATTGGAGTCTTCAGCTCGTGGGTCATGTTGTTCACGAAGTCGTTCTTGATTTCCGTATATCGCTTTTGGCGGAAGATAATCACGATGGTGAAGATAAACGTGACGAGCAGCACCAGTGTAAACACAACCGAGGGTATCATAAACCGGATGCTGGAGAAGATATAGCTGTTGATGTCGGGGAAGTGTATCTTCACCACGCCCATCTTGGAAGAGGGGTCATTGCGGAAGAGCACCTGTGAGTAGGTGTATTCCTCTCCCTCGCTGGTGTATTCGGGACAGCGGTATACCTCTCGTCCGTCGGCTGTCGATACCGTGAAGTGGTAGGGTATATTGATGCCGTTGTTGAGCAGTTCGGCGCGGATGTCCTGGTCGAGCAGCTTGAAGTTGATGCGCTCCTTGAGCGGCTTGTCGCTGGCGGTATAGAGGATGTTGTAAACCACCTCGTCGAGCAGGGCTTTCTGGTAGACGTAGCGGTTGCGCACAATCTCCTGCAGCGATTTAGACGCCTCGTTGAGGGTGTTCTTGTCCGACCGCAGTATCATGGCCTTGGGTATTGTGGAAGGCTTGGTGGTGATGGTCTTCAGTTGGAACGAGGAGTACACCGTTCCGTCCTTGCCCGTGACGGCGTATTGGTGGGAGTGTTGCACCACGTCGTTCAGCTTGCCCGAGCGGCTCATCACGGAGTCTTGCTTGAAGGCCCGGCGTTCGGTCTCGTTGACATCCTTTTCGAGATAGCGCAGGGTCTCGTTGACCTCCAGGTTGCGGGAGGCCTGATAGAGACTGCGGTTGACAGATTCGTCAAACTGCTCTTTCTTCATTTTGGCCATCTCCTCGATATAGGAGAGCTGAAGATAGAGCAGTCCGAGGAACGAGAGTCCCATCACGGTTGCCCAAATCGTTGACTTTTTCATGGGGGCAAAGATACGGAGAAAACGAATACGTTAACATGAAAACGTTAATTATTTGTTGCTGATTTAATGTAATTAACGAATAAGTGGTTTTATAGTTGCATATACGCAACTATAAAACCACTTTGTGTATAGTCTGTAAGACAGGTCTTGGCGACTTTATTTCTTGAATATTTTGAGCACCTTGCCCTCTGCCGTCTTGACCAGGTTGACTCCCGGTTGTATTTGGGTGATGTGTCGGCCCGAGAGGTCGAATATCTCTGCCTGTCTGTGCTGTCGGGTGTCTGTGCTCGGTGTGTGGATGGAAGTGATGTTCGGGTCGTAGGCTACTGCCGCCTTGGCAGCGTTGACCACCTGTCCGTTTTCATCGACGAGCAGGGCCACCGCATGCAGTTGGCGAACATCCTGTACCAGGGGATAGCCGTTGGTGTTGCGTATCAGTCCCAGGTTGAAGGAGGCTTTGGCCGTGAAGGGCTCGTCGGCCGTGAGTGTGGTGGGCAGGCTGACGTCCTTGCCCTCCAGTCGGGTGGTGGCGATGGCCACGTCGTTGTAATAGAGTCCGTTTACATAGTCGTCACCGTCGTAGAATTTGGCAAACTCTGGTTCGGGGAATGTCTCCGGACCTCCGGCGTAGCGGTTGGCAAAGTAGTTGGTTTGTTGCCACTTGGCGGTGTCGCCGTGCAGGCTGTCGGCCAGCAGGACAAACTCCACCCGGTAGTGGATGTCGTGGGCGTTGAGCGGGAAGGTGACGTTGGCCTCCATATCCACCTGTGTGTTGTTGTTGGCCAGTTGGCCCTTGACGTCGATGTCGGCTTTGGCCAGCAGGTTGCATACGCTCATCCACGTCTTGTCTATGCCGAATCCTTGTCGGTCGGGTCCGTAATAGGCATCCGTCTCATAGGTGCGGTCGAGCCAACTGTCGGGCAGTCCTTTTTGGGTGTCGCTCGGGAATTGCGAGGCGGTCATGATTTCCATCGGGTCGTTGTTGTGGTAAGAGATGCCTACGAAGTCGTCGGGGTAGAGACGTTTCATCACCTCCATGCCTACGAATCCTCGTGGACAGTTGCCACACCAGGTGCCGGTGTATTCCTCGAGCACGGCCCGGTGCTTGGGCAGTTGGTTGTAGATGTCGGCCTCGGTGGTGATGTCCTTTTCCGGGTCGGCATTGTCGGTGCCGTTGATTTGGCTGATGGTTATCTTGACGGGGTATACGCCCTTGGCGGCTTGTGCCGGCAGGAGCAGGCTGACCTCCTTGGAGGCGTTGTAGACGGCGGCCACAGGCTCGTCCAGGTCCTGGTGGCCTTGGCCGGTCAGTGTGCCGGTCTCATAGGTATAGTCAAATGACTGTATGCCCGTATAGCCGTGGTTGCAGAGGGTCAGTGTTACAGGTGTCTGTTCGTTGGTCAGACTGTAGGGGCGCTCGGTGCTGGTGGCGGAGGCGGCGGCCTGGGGCAGGCCGGCCAGCATCACCTGCATGACGGTGCTGCCCTTGGCTGAGTAGTCCATCCACTTGCGGTAGGTCTGCGAGGTGTGTATCCAGAAGCCTCCGTCATGCATTTCTGTGGTCAGGGTGAGTGGCCGCTTGCTGTTGTCGTCCACTTTGTCCACATTGAATGAGAAGCCTACATAGAGTGTGTCGGAGTCGATGGTATAGGGGGTGTCGAGCACCACGTCTACCGTGTCTTTTGCGATGGGTGCTGTCTGTGAGAGGATGTCGGGCGTGTTCACGTTCTTGCCGTCAACGGTTTGCAGGGTGAGCTTTTTGCTAATCCACACTTTCAGTCCCGACAGGTTGTCGGTTTGTTTCAGGGGGATGCGGAAAGCCCGTATGGTGGTGCCCTTGATAGCCTTGTCGGCCAGCATCATGGCCACGTCGTAAGTCTCGGTCCGGCCGGTGCCAAACTGGGTGTTCAGTCCTTTTCCTGTGTCGCAGCCATAGGCGATGCAGTCATTGTCAGCCTGTCCGGGCATGGCGGTTGCGGCCAGCAGTATGCCGAGCAGGAGGATGTTTTTGGAGAGATGTCTCATTGTATTCCTGGTTGTTGTTTGGATAAACGGAAGAAAGGTGTGTCTGTTGTTGTTCCTCCTGACACACCTTTCTCTGGCTTATATATAATAATGTTGTATATACTTACCTTATCTCACCATGGTCTTGACGGTTTTGACCGTGCCGTCAGTATAGGTGATGTTCTTGATATACAGTCCGTGTGTGGGTTTGGCCACTGCGCGTCCGCTGAGGTCAAGGTAGTCCACGTGTTCCACGGTCTTGTTGTCGCCGGTTGCGGCATGGATGCCGGCGGCGTCGATGATGTAGGTGGCCATCTCGCTTGTCAGTTTCTTGTCGCCGTCAAGATAATAGCCCTGGATGCCTATTTTGTTGAAGCCGGTATAATAGAAGTATACGGTATGCTTCTGTCCGTCGATATAGAAGTCCCAGTTGTTGACATAGTCATAGGGAATGTCGGTCATCGGCTCCATCACCATATATTCGCCCGGGTTGAACGTCATCAGCTCGTCGTCGATATAGATGTTGTAGTAGAGGTTCTTGCTGTTGAGCTGGTTGCCCTCGGCGTCAGTCTTGTCCACGAAGAACTGGATGTAGCTATAGTTCATCATGTCGTCATACGGCTCAAAGTAGTCGATGCGGGGAGCTACCGGTGCGCTGACCACCTCTTTCCACGGAGCCAGTGCCGGCTTCCAGAAGGCGTCACTGGCGTTGACTGTCTCTGAGCCCTGGTTGATGACAAATCCGCCGTTGCTCTTCAGGGTCTTGTTGGCGGCGTCGTAGTCAAACACCAGCTGCTTCTCAAACCAGATGCTGTCGTAGGTGCTTGTGCCGAAGAAGGTCTCTATCTCCTTGGTCACCTTGTCGGCCGGGAAGAAATAGGCGTGTGCATTGTTGACGGTGTCGAGTCCTACATAGAGCTTTCCGTCAAAGATAGCCTTGTCGCCCTCGATGCGTCCCTTGACCCACTGCTTGGTCAGGTTGTCGGTGAGGTTGCCGAGGAAGATGTCGTTGCCCACGTTGACCACGCGGGTGTCGGTGGTGTTGTCATCCACGTTGTAGGTCATGTTGTAGGTCTGTGCCGACTGTGCGTCAGCCGGTGCTGTTGTCGCGTCGGCCACCTTGTGCAGCACGATGACACTGCTGCCAAATCCGGTCCAGTTGCCGCTGGGGTAGGTCATGCCGAGTATGGCGTCCTTGTCTTCGGGTGCCTTGACGATGGAGTCATTGCGCATGATGAGGCGGATGGTGTTGCTGTTGTTGTCCTTCACGTAGTTTACCTGGCCGTCCACATCTTGTCCTTTCACCATTCTGTAGAGGCTGTTGTAGGTGGTCTCTCCCTCGTAGGTAGACGAATAGATGGTCTGGGGCAGTGTCACCACCAGGGTGTCGCCGGTGCCTTTGGTGGCCTTCAGCCAGGTGTTGGTCATGAAGCCCTGCACGGGATTCTTGATATACACGCTGCCGTCGTCGCCCATCACCACGTCTTTGGCCGAACCGTCGTCTACTGACGCATAGATGGTGGAAAGCTGTTTGATGAATCCCTCGCTGTGGTTGTAGAGTCCCTTTAGGAGGGTTCCGGCCGGCTGCTGGCTAATCAAGTCGGTGGGGGTGGCACTGTCGCTGTTGGCGTCTTGTGCCCATGCGGTTGCTGACAACAGGGCCGCAACCATCGTCAAGTTAAGATTTCTCATAATCCGATTTTTAATTTTTGCTTTGTTGTATTCTCTTTGAAATATTGTCATCCTTTGTTCTTGGAAATAACTTGCGCGGAAATTGTTTCGACGTCTTTTCTTAATGGCGGCAAAATTATAAAGAATACATGAAATACGCAAAAAAATGCGACTAAAAGTAATTTTCCGGATATGTAAGGCTACATAAAATAAGAATATCCGGGTATTTACTTTTAGTCGCAAAATGAGAAATCTCCCTCGTGTATATACGGCACCGTTGTGGCGCAGTCGTTTTAGAGGTTATTTTTTAAAGGTCTTGACGGTATGGCCTTCCGCGTCTTTGGCGATGGTGATGCCCGGGTGGGCATGTCCGTCGGCGCGTCGGCCAGAGAGGTCATAGTAGGTGGCAGGACCTGTCAGGGTGGTGTCGGCCTTGGCCGACTGGATGCCGGCACGGTAATCGTCGATATTGACGGCAGCCTTGGCGGCATTGACAATCTTTTCCTTGCCGTTGACGAGCAGTGCGACCACTCTCAGGCAGTTTCTCTTCTGGATGAGCGATGTGCCCGACGTGTTGACCGCCGTGCTGAGGTCGAAGGTGTAGGTGGCCTCTATGGGCTGGTCGGCCGGGATGTCGGCGGGCAGGGCATAGTCGTCGCCCCGGGTGCGGGTGGTGGCTATCACCACGTCGGGGAAGTAGAGGCCCTTCACGGTGCTGTTGCCGTCATAGAAAGTCTTGAATTCGGGCTCGGGGAAGGTCTCGGCTCCGCCCGCTTTGCCTTTGGCGTAATAGTTGCTCTGGTCCCAGCTTTCGCCTGTGCCCGTCAGACTGTCTGACAGGAGCACAAACTCAATCTTGTAGCCTGCTTGGCTGGCAGCCTCTACAAACTGGGTCGTTGCGCTGGCCGTGACGAATCCACCGTCGGCCGACATCCGGGCCTCAGCGCTGATGGCGGCCGGGCTGAAGTCGTTGCAGGCATACAGCCAGGCCTTGTCGATGCCAAAGCCGCTGGAGCTCCATCCTTGATAGGCGTCGGTCTCATAGGCGCGGTCAATCCATCCGGCCGGGTAGCCGTCGATGACTGACGGGAATTTTGATGACGTCATGGTTTCCATCGCGTCACCGTTGTGGTACGACAGGCCGATGAAGTCGTCGGGATAGAGCCGGTTCATCACTTCCAGGCCCACCAGTCCGCGCGGACACCAGCCACACCAGGTGCCGGTATATTCCTCCACCACGGCCCGGTGTTTGGGCAGAATGGAGTATACCGTCAGGTTGCCTGTGCTGTTGGGGACTTTTGTGTTGGCGGTTCCGTTCACCTTGTCGATGGTCACGCTGACGGGGTATTGGCCTTTGGTGGCCACTTCCGGCAGGGTGATTTCCACCTGTGCCGTGGCTCCGTAGATGGCGGGCATGGCTTCTGCCAGATCCACATGCTTGCTGCCGCTGACGCTGCCCACTTCATACTTGTAGTCGAACGACTGCACGCCGTGGTAGCCATGGTTGGTCAGAGTCAGGGTGGTGGCCGTAGGTTGGCCCACGGCTCCCTGCAGACTGCCTATGTCGCCGGCCTCGGCCTCGTCGGCGCTGGCTCCTCCCAGCACGGCCTTGATGGCCAAGGTGCCGCTCGACGAGTAGTCGAGCCATGTGCGGTAGGTGCGTGAGGAGTGGATATAGAAGGCGTCGGTGGCGGTGTCGGAGGTCAGGAGTACAGGCTGCTTGCTGTTGTTGTCGGCTGCTTTCGACTCAAAGGTATAGCCGATGTACACGCTGTCCGCGTCGATGGTGTAGGGCGTTTCCAGAGTGACGGTCACGGTGTCCTGGTCGAGTGTCACGTCCTTGGTGAGAATGTCGGGCACGTTGGTCTTCCGTCCGTCGACGGTGGCGAGGGTGAGTTTCTTGGAGAGCCACACCTTCACGTTGGAGATGTTGGCCTTCGACTTGAAGGGGACGGTGACCGACTTGATGGTCTTGCCCTGGATGGTCTTGCCGGTCAGGAGCACGGCCACGTCGTAGGTCTCGGCCTTCTTGGAGCCAAACTGTTGGGCGACGCCTTTGCCGGTGGTCTTGGTGAAGGTGATGTCACCGTTGTCGGCCAGCATGCTTACGGGTGAAAAAACCAGTAGCCCGGAGAGGGCTACTGGATAAAATATGGATGTTTTGTTCATATCGTCTATCTTTTGTACTGTCTGTATGAAAAATTCCTTATTTGAGAATGACCTTGGTGGTTTTCACGGTTCCGTCGGCCAGTGTGGCGGTCTTGATGTAGAGGCCCTTGGTGGGGTGAGCCACCTGGCGTCCGCTCAGGTCGGTATAGGTTACTCCTCTGAAGCTTCTCACAGCGTTCAGCTTGGCGTCCTTGATGCCCTCAGTGGTGCCGTCGGCGTTGATCCAGGCGGTCTCCGACTCATAGCGCTTGCCGTCATCGTCGATGTATACCTCGCGGATGCCCATCTTCTGGAATCCTGTGGTATAGAAGTAGATGATAAACATGTCGTCATAATTTGACACGTCTTCCCCGTTGTGGTAATAGGGAATGTCGGTTGTCTCGGTCTCAAACTCGGGATACTCGTCGGGGTAGAAGGTGAAGAGCTCGTCGTCGATAAACAAGTTGTAGTACAGCTTTTCCGGGTTGAGGTATTGTCCGTCGTCGGTCAGTTTGCTCAGCACAAACTGGATGCCGCCGTATCCATACTCTTCGTCGTAGGGCATGAAGTCCATGATGTATGGTTTTTCAGAGACACCGGGCTTCTCAGTCCACAGGGCAATCTCAGGGTTGAAATATTCGGCTTGCTGGTTGATGTCTTTGATACCCTT
>CALGHW010000072.1 GCA_937916075.1 uncultured Prevotella sp. | reverse complement strand
TGCCATTCACGCTTTCAAAGATAACGGATTTACAAACTCCACGCAATACCTAAAACGAGGTATTATGGAAAAAACGCCAGAATAAAAGAAGAATGAGGCTATTCAGAAATAAGCCCCCCTTTTAGCTGTACGGTTGGAAAATAAAAACGCTATAATATAAAGATATTTCATACTCGCTCGATATATTCTTCGGAGTACCTAAAACGGCTAAAATGAGAAAGTTGCCTAATTACGAAGAGAAACCTGCCAACTTTCTCCCAGAAATCAGGCAACTTTCTCTTCGTAATCAGGCAACTTATTTTTTGTAGAAAGAGTGAATGTAATAAAAATATCATTATATACATTTCTTATATTTTACCGTTACGGCGGTGCAACGCCCGCTCCACACGCTCCAGATAGGCATCCATACCAGGCTGCCCCACCCTGTTCCACACATCGCCCAAGAAGACGGCCCCGCCGAAGCCCCATTCCCGGATCCGGGGGATATGCTCAAGGGTGACTCCGCCCAAAGCCATCACCTTGCGGTCGATGAAGCCATGGTCATGGGCATCGGCCAGCAGCTCCGGCGTATAGGCCGATGAATAGCCCTGCTTGGAGATGCTGTCGAAGATGGGACTGAGAAACACATAGTCGAGCGTGTCCTTGCGGCGGCGGGCCTCATCCACACTATGGCACGAGGCCGACACCGAACGGGGCTGGAAATCGGCTGGCGGTTGGGGGTGACGGCCGTTGAGATGCACACCCAACAAGCCATAGTCGCGGCAGAGCGAAAAATGGTCGTGCACGACAATCCGCTCGTGCCAACACTCCGAAATCCCGTCGAGCAGACGGCGGCAAGAGCCTTCATCAGAACCCGGCTTGCGAAGATGGAGCACATCGAGCCCCCTCTGAAAAAGCCCGGCAATAAGCCGGGCTTCATCAGGTATAAATGTGGGCAAAGTAATCACAATCCACTTCATATCTCTATCGTACAAGGGGATTACTTGTCGCAGTCTTTCAGCGAGTGACTGATACGGGCCGCACAGAAATTAGGACCGCACATGGTACAAAACTCCCCTTCCGTCTTGTTGCTCGTCTTGAAATACTCCAAGGCACGGTCAGGGTCGAGCGACAGGTTGAACTGATCCTTCCAACGGAACTCATAGCGCGCCTTGCTCAAGGCATCGTCGCGCACCGTGGCGCCAGGATGTCCCTTGGCCAAGTCTGCGGCATGAGCCGCTATCTTATAAGTAATGACACCCGTGCGCACATCGTCCTTGTCGGGCAAGGCCAGATGCTCCTTGGGAGTGACATAACAGAGCATGGCCGTGCCATACCATCCAATCATCGCCGCGCCAATGGCACTGGTAATATGGTCATAACCGGGAGCGATATCGGTGACCAGCGGACCGAGCGTGTAGAAGGGCGCTCCGTGGCACTTGTCAATCTGGCGTTCCATATTGGCCTTAATCTTATGCATCGGCACATGACCCGGCCCTTCGATAAAAGCCTGCACATTCTTGGCCCAGGCGCGCTCCACCAGCTCTCCCATCGTGTCGAG
>CALGHW010000071.1 GCA_937916075.1 uncultured Prevotella sp. | reverse complement strand
CTCTTTAGAGAATGAAAATCTCTCGTCCTAACCGATAGACGAAGGGACCATTGCTTATTTAGCGGGTGCAAAGTTACTGCTTTTTATGTTATCCACAAAATATTTTATAAGAAAAATGAGTGGTTTTGATGTTTTTTTAGATTTTTATCACCTAAAAGGCTCATGTTTGGATATTTATACAGATTCTTCGTTGGCGTGGTTTCCGGTGAAATTTGGCCAGAGATATTGGGTTGTCGGGCGGTGGTGTGAGGTTATGGCAAAAACGAAGAAGGCTGCGTCACAAAAACTTGTGGCGCAGCCTCCTTCGTGAAAATGCGTGTGTCTTTATTTCTTGTTCAACACCATGACGGTCTTGCCGTTGTGGTCGGTGAGGGTGAGCACGTTGCCCTTGACGCTGTATTTCTGGGCGCGTCCCAAGGCGTTGAGCATGCGCTGCTCGGTGTTCATGTCGTGACACATCATCCGTGTGCTGCCCGTGTTGCTGAAGTCGATGGTGCCCTTCTTGGTGTCCATCCGCAGCTGGCCGGTGAGCCGGTTGCAGCTGAGGCTGCCATAGAGGTCGGTGCCCCGGAATCCGAGGAAGGGGGCGTCCAGCCCGTTGCCGGTATTTATCTTCTGTCCGTCGATGGTCTCAACGTTCCATTCACCGCTGAGTTGTCCGCCTTCGGTCTTGCTGCCTGTGGCACAGGCGGTCATGGCAGCGGCTATGGCGGCCATTGCGAAAAACTGTTTTGTCGTCATGTCTGTATTCCTTTTGATGGTTATAAGTGGATACAAAGGTAACGCAAATCGGCGACAAGGCCAAATCCGCAATGATAAGAATTGTAAATTTGAGAATACCTGCCTATTCGTCCTTGTCCTTGTGCTGCTCGTATTCGGCCAGCTCGCGCTCGCCGATGTGCGCGAAGCCGTAGTGCTCGTCGTGCTGGCTGAGGTCGAGGCCGATGCGCTCGCTTTCGGACGACACGCGCATGGGTATCATCTTGTCGATGAGCCAGTAGCCCAGGTAACTCATGATGAAGGTATAGGCGATGACCATGGCCACGGCCAGGAGATGGTAGAGGAAGACGACAAAGCCGTCCCACGTGCCGGCAATCAGGCCCTCCTGAATGAAGATGCCCGTGAGCACGGTGCCGAAGATACCGCCCGTGCCATGGGTGGGAAACACGTCGAGGGCGTCGTCGATGCGGGAGTGGCTGCGCCAGTAGACGGCGATGTTGCAGATGATGGTGATGACAAAGGAGATGAAGATGCTCTGCCCCACCGTGACATAGCCGGCCGACGGTGTGATGGCCACCAGGCCGACCACACAGCCCACGGCGGCGCCCATGGCCGACGGCTTGCGGCCCCGGAGGCAGTCGAAGAAAATCCAGGTCATCATGGCCGTGGCCGAGGCGGTGTTGGTGTTGAGGAAGGCTTTGACGGCCGTGCCGTCAGCGTGGAGCGACGAGCCGGCGTTGAAGCCAAACCATCCCAGCCACAGCATGGCCGCTCCGAGGAGCACGAAGGGGATGTTGGCGGGTTCCGACTGGCGGGTGGACGACTTGCGGCGTCCTAAGAAGATGGCGCCGGCCAGGGCGGCCACACCCGACGAGGCGTGGACCACGATACCTCCGGCAAAGTCTACCACGCCCCAGCGGAGGAATAGACCGTCGGGGTGCCACGTCATGTGGGCCAGCGGACAGTAGATGACCACGAAGAAGAAAATCATGAAAAATAGGTAGGCCGAGAAGCGCACACGTTCGGCAAACGACCCTGTGATCAGGGAGGGCGTGATGATGGCAAACTTCATCTGGAACAGGGCGTACAGGGCCAGCGGGATTGTGGCGCCGCCCAGTATCTTGCCAGAGGGCGTGGTGTAGATGTCGGCTCCCACATGCTGGAACATCAGGAATGATGTGGGGTCGCCGATGACTCCACCGATGTCGTCGCCAAAGGCAAGGCTGAACCCGAACACGACCCACAGCACGCTGATGAGGCCCATGGCTATGAAGCTCTGCAGCATGGTGGAAATCACGTTTTTGGCGCCTACCATGCCGCCGTAGAAGAAGGACAGGCCGGGGGTCATCATCAGCACGAAGATGGTGGCGGTGATGAGCCAGGCCACGTCGGCAGCGTTGATTTTGGAGAAGTCACAGTCGAAAGAAGGTTCTTTCGCAAACAGGCCCGCAATGGCAATCACCACCATCGAGGCCATGAGGATAATCCATCTTTTTTTCATTTCTTTCTTGTTGTTTGTCGGTTGATATTTAAAGAGGCAAAGGCTCCTTCGGCCGGTGGGAAGCCATCAGTCGGGGGAGCCTTCGTGTGATAAGGCTATTTGTGGTAGGCCTGTTCGTGTACACCGGCCACGGCCCGTCCGCTGGGGTCGTTCATGTTCTTGAAGGCGGCGTCCCAGGCCAGGGCCTCGGCTGTGGAGCAGGCCACGCTGGGCACGCTGGGCACGGTGCGCGCGGCCGAGTCGCTGGGGAAATGCTCGGCGAAGATGCTGCGGTAGTAATACTCCTCCTTGTTGCGTGGCGGATTGATGGGGAAACGCTCGGCGGCATGGACCATCTGCTCGTCGCTCACCTGTTCAGCCGTCAGTTGTTTCAGGGTGTCTATCCAGGAGTAGCCCACCCCGTCGCTGAATTGCTCCTTCTGTCGCCAGGCTACCTCTTCGGGCAGTATGTCGGAGAAGGCCTCGCGCACAATCTTCTTCTCGATGGTCTGTCCGGGACACATCTTGGCGGCGGGGTTGGTGCGCATGGCCACATCGAGAAACTCCTTGTCGAGGAAGGGCACGCGGCCCTCCACACCCCAGGCCGACAGGCTCTTGTTGGCCCGGAGACAGTCGTAGAGGTACAGCTTGGACAGCTTGCGCACCGTCTCCTCATGGAACGCCTTGGCGTCGGGAGCCTTGTGGAAGTAGAGATAGCCGCCGAATATTTCGTCGGCCCCCTCGCCCGACAGCACCATCTTGATGCCCATGCTCTTGATGACACGGGCCAGCAGATACATTGGCGTGGAGGCTCTGACGGTGGTCACGTCGTAGGTCTCGATGAAGTAGATGACGTCGCGGATGGCGTCGAGCCCCTCCTGCACGGTATAGTTGATTTCGTGGTGTACGGTGCCGATATGGTCGGCCACGAGCCGGGCCTTGGTCAGGTCGGGCGCGCCCTTCAGTCCCACGGCAAAGGAGTGCAGCCGGGGCCACCAGGCCTTCGACGTGCCGCCGGTCTCGATGCGCTTCTCCGAGAATTTCTCGGCGATGGCGCTGATGACCGACGAGTCGAGCCCGCCCGAGAGCAGCACACCGTAAGGCACGTCGCTCATGAGCTGCCGGCGCACGGCGTCCTCCAGTGCGTCGTGGATGGCCGTGACGTTGGCGGGATTGTCCTTCACGTGGTCGTAGTCCATCCAGTCGCGGGTGTAGTATCGTTTCATCTTGCCCTCCCGGCTGGAGTAGTAGTGTCCGGGGAGAAACACCTCATAGTGGTCGCAGTTGCCTTCCAGGGCCTTCAGTTCACTGGCCACATACACCTTACCGTCGGCGTCATATCCTATATAAAGAGGTATCACGCCGATGGGGTCGCGGGCTATCAGAAACTCGTCTTTCTCCGCGTCGTAGAGTGCGAAGGCGAAGATGCCGCTCAGGTCTTCGAGGAAGTGGATGCCCTTGTCGCGGTACAGGGCGAGGATGACCTCGCAGTCGCTGCCGGTCTGAAACTGGTACCGTCCTTCATACTGCCGGCGGATGTCGCGGTGGTTGTATATCTCGCCGTTGACGGCCAGCACCTGCTTGTTGTCAGGGCTGAACAGCGGCTGCCGGCCCGACTCCGGGTCGACGATAGACAGGCGCTCATGGCACAGGATGGCCGAACCGCCCGTATAGATACCGCTCCAGTCGGGTCCGCGATGACGTATTTTCTGACTCATTCTCAATGCCTTCTGGCGCAACTCAGGAGTCTGCTCCTTGATGTTGAAGATAGATACGATTCCACACATATTTCTTTTTTTAAGTGATAGGTTTGAAGTTATTTAGAATTTTAAGAAGCGGGGAAAGGGCGGAAAAGGAGTTAAGACAAAGTCTTCCGTTTTACAGGTGCTGTTTGTCTTAACTCCCTCTTCGCTCTTCAGTGGCTCAGGGGGTTAGTTGTAGCACTGCTCTCCGTGCTCGTAGATGTCGAGTCCTTCCTCCTCGATACGCTTGTCTACGCGCAGTCCGGCAATCTTCTTGATGCCGAAGAACAGGACGAGTCCAGCTGCGGCGGCCCAGAGGTCAATCACCACGATACCCAGGCACTGTGCGCCGAAGAAGCCCCATCCGGCGCCGTAGAAGGCACCGCCGTCGGTGGCCAGCAAACCGGTCATCAGTGTGCCGAGGATACCGCAGACTCCGTGTACAGAGCTGGCGCCAACGGGGTCGTCAATATGCAGTTTGGCGTCGATGAACTCGATGGCATATACCAATACCACACCACATACCAGGCCGATAATGGCGGCGCCGGCGGGCGATACAGCGTCACAGCCGGCGGTGATGCCCACCAGGCCGGCCAGGATGCCGTTGAGTGTCAGTGAGAGAGAGGGCTTGCCATATTTAAACCAGGTCACGGCCATAGTGGCTACACCACCGGCTACAGCGGCCAGGTTGGTGGTCAGGAACACATGAGAGACGGCCACACGGTCGGCCTCGGTGGATACGGCCAGCTGAGAGCCGGGGTTGAATCCGAACCAGCCAAACCAGAGGATGAACACACCCAAGGCAGCCAGTGTGAGGCTGTGGCCGGGAATGGCGCGGCTCTTGCCGTGCTTGTCATACTTGCCCAGGCGTGGGCCCAGGGCGATGGCACCCACAAAGGCCAGCACGCCACCCACGGAGTGGACTACGGCCGAACCGGCGAAGTCGTGGAACGTGGCGCCGAAGGTGCGCATCATGAACGAGTCGGCCTCGCCGTTCATCAGCCATCCGCCACCCCAGGTCCAGTGTCCCTCGATGGGATAGATAAACAGGGAGATGAGGATGGAGTAGACCACGTACATATTAAACTTGGTGCGCTCGGCCATGGCACCCGACACGATGGTGGCCGAGGTGGCGCAGAATACGGTCTGGAACATCAGAAAACCCTCTACCGGCAGTCCGGCCGGATGGGTGTAGAACGACAGGTCGCCGAAGTTGGGCATACCAATGAATCCCTCGCCGTTGCTGCCAAACATAAATCCGAAACCGAAGAGCCAGAACAGCAGCGAGCCCACCATGAAGTCTACAAAGTTCTTAAACAGGATGTTGGCCGTGTTCTTGCTACGTGTGAATCCAGCTTCGCAGAGGGCAAATCCCGGCTGCATGAAGAATACCAGCATGGCCGCCAAGAGCATCCATACGGTGTTGAGTCCTATTGATAAATCTTCCATAATCTTGTGTTTTTGTTGTTAGTGTTGCGTGTGTTGTGTGTGTTGTTGTTATCCCTCTTGTTATTTTTCCTGCTCCGCATTATAGAGTGCGATGTCGCCCCGCTCGCCGGTGCGGATGCGGATGGCGTCCTCCACGGGTATCACAAAGATACGTCCGTCGCCTATCTCACCGGTCTGGGCAGCTTTTTGCACAGCGGTCACGGTCTTTTCCAGATTCTTGTCGCGCACGACAATACTGATGAGGATACGCTCAATACAGCTGGTGTCGTACATGACACCACGGTAGATGCGGGCCTGTCGCATCTTTCCCTCGCCGCGCACATCATAATAAGAGAACCACTCGATGTCGGCATTGGTCAACGCCTCCTTGACATCCTCAAACTTGGTCTTGCGGATGATTGCTTCAATCTTCTTCATTGTTACTTCTCCTTTTTATCTTTTTAATTAAAATACTAACATTTTGTTATCTTTCGGGTGCAAAATTAATACATTATGTTCGTAAAATTTATATTAATAAGGCATAAAGATATTTGATTTTTCTATTGCTTGACACTTGCTTTGTTTTAATGCCTTTGTTGTGACAGATTGAAATGTATTTTTAATAAATAGCTTTCAATTTGATAAATGGTATGGAAAAGTAGATAAATTCGTCAGGATAGTTTTGCTGATTGTGCCGAAACGTTGTATCTTTGCAAACGAAAAGAAACAAAAAGTGAAATATAAAGGTTAAAGACTTACAAAATGACAAAGACCATCCGATTCACCAAGATGCACGGGGCGGGCAACGATTATATATACGTTGACACCTTATTATATAATATACCTGATCCGGGGAAGGCCGCCATCCTGTGGAGTGCCTACCATACAGGTATCGGCAGTGACGGACTGGTGCTGATAGGCAAGTCGCCTATACCCGAGGCCGACTACTCCATGCGCATCTTCAACGCCGACGGTTCGGAGGCCATGATGTGCGGCAATGCCTCACGCTGTATAGGTAAGTATCTTTATGAAAAAGGCATCACGGACAAGACCGAGATACGCCTGCTCACCCTGTCGGGCATCAAGACCCTCCGCTTGCATCTTGCCGGCGACGGTAAGGTGGAGAGCGTGACGGTGGATATGCTGGCGCCTGTATTGGCCAACACCAAGCAGCTGGCCACTGCCGACGGTGCCATGACCGAGGGAAAGATAGAGACAGAGAGCGGGTCGTTCACGGGAACCTTCGTTTCCATGGGCAACCCGCATTTCGTTATCTTTGTAGATGATATTAACAAGGTGGATGTGGCCGGTTGGGGCGTGGTCCTGGAGCACAATAAGATGTTTCCGGAGCGCTGCAACATCGAGTTCTCCCAGGTGTTGCCCGACGGCACCCTGCGCACCCGGGTATGGGAGCGCGGCAGCGGCATCACGATGGCCTGCGGCACCGGGGCATGCGCCACGGCCGTGGCGGCCTCGCTGACCGGACGCGCCGGACGCGCCAGCCGGGTGGCGATGGATGGCGGGACGCTCAGCATCGAATGGAGTGAGACCGATGGTCATGTCTACATGACAGGCCCTGCCGAGTTTGTCTTCGACGGTGAGATAGCCTTGCCGTGACAACGGTGGCGACAAGCAGAGAAACATACACAAACTTCAATAACAAACATAAAAAGAAAGTATAAAATATGGCATTAGTAAATGAACATTTCCTGAAATTGCCGAACAACTATTTGTTCGCTGACATCGCCAAGAAAGTGAACGCCTTCAAGGTGTCCCACCCCCATGCCGACGTCATCAGCTTGGGTATCGGCGATGTGACACAGCCCCTTTGCCCTGCCGTGATAGAGGCCATGCATAAGGCGGTCGACGAGATGGGCACAGAAGCCACCTTCCGTGGATACGGACCCGAACAAGGTTATCTGTTCCTGCGTGAGGCCATCGTGAAAAACGACTTCCTGCCCCGCGGCATCCACCTTGACCCCAGCGAAATCTTCGTGAACGACGGTGCCAAGAGCGACACGGGCAATATCCAGGAGCTGGTGCGCTGGGACAACAGCGTGGGCGTGACAGACCCCATCTATCCTGTATACATCGATTCCAACGCCATGATAGGACGTGCCGGAACGCTCAATGACGGCAAGTGGAGCAATGTGCTCTATATGCCCTGTACAGCAGAAAACAACTTCACACCCCAGATACCCGACCGACGGGTGGACATCATCTACCTGTGTTATCCCAACAATCCCACGGGAACGGTCATTTCGAAAGAGGAACTGCGGAAATGGGTGAACTATGCCTTGCGCAACGATACCCTTATCTTCTATGATGCGGCTTACGAGGCCTATATCCAGGATCCCGACATCCCCCATTCCATCTATGAAATCAAGGGAGCCCGGAAGGTGGCGGTGGAGTTCCACAGCTATTCCAAGACTGCCGGATTCACCGGCGTGCGCTGCGGCTATACCGTGGTGCCCAAGGAACTGACCGCCGCAACCCTCACAGGCGAGCGCGTGGCGCTCAACCCGTTGTGGAACCGCCGTCAGTGTACCAAGTTTAACGGTACCAGCTATATCAGCCAGCGTGCCGCCGAGGCCATCTATACTCCCGAGGGCAAGGAGCAGGTGAAGCAGACCATCCAGTACTATATGAACAATGCCAAGCACATGCGCGAGACGCTGACCTCGCTGGGTATTACAGTCTATGGAGGCGAGAACGCTCCTTACCTGTGGGTGAAGACTCCCGACGGCATGGGCAGCTGGAAATTCTTCGAACAGATGCTCTACGAAGCCCATGTGGTATGCACACCAGGTGTGGGCTTCGGACCGAGCGGTGAGGGCTATATCCGCCTGACGGCCTTTGGCGACAGCAAGGACTGCGAGGAAGCCATGCGGCGCATCATCAAGTGGCTCAAGTAAAAGCATGCAGGCACAGCGAGATACCGTTCGGATGCAGACAATACATCAAGAAACACAAGATAACAACACAGTCAATCAACAACAAAACAGAACAAGAACAATGAAGAAGATCGGAACATTCGGTATCACGGCAGCCTTATTGCTTGCCGGTGCCACAGCAGGAGCTCAAGACAAGGTAGAGACAACCATAGCCACCGATGTGGTGAGCCAGTACTATTGGCGTGGCCAGGAGCTTGGCTCCATCAGTGTGCAGCCCACACTGGGCGTGGCCTATAAGGGATTCTCACTGACTGGATGGGGCAATGTGGGCCTGTCCGACAACACGGACACCAAGGAGGTGGACTTCACCTTAGGCTATGAGAACAGCGGTTTCCACGTCAGCGTTACCGACTACTGGTTCAACTATGCCGGAGGAACGGGCAGTGACCCGTCAAACCGCTACTTCCATTACGACAGCCACAGTACCAACCATGTGTTTGAGGCCAATGTGGGTTATGACTTCGGTCCGGTAGCGCTCAATTGGTATACCAACTTTGCCGGTGACGACGGCGCCAACAAGAGCGGCAAGCGGGCCTATTCCTCCTATTTCGAGGTGACGGCGCCCTTCAAGCTCGCCGATGTGTCGTGGGAGGCTTCCGCAGGAGCGGTGCCTTACTATACCACGTTCTATTCCGACAACCGTTCCAGTGGCTTTGCCGTATGCCATGTGGGCCTGAAGGCCACCAAGGACATCAAGATTACGGACTCGTTCAGCGTCCCGGTCTTTGCCAGTGTGGCCGCCAACCCCAGTAGCCAGAAGGCTTACCTGCTCTTCGGCTTCACGCTGAGACCCTAACGCGAATCATCAAGAAAAGACAATATTCAAACAACAAAAATACTTTTAATACAATGGACAATTTAAGATTTCAGGTTGTGGCAGAGGCTTTCAAGAAAAGACCTCTCGAAGTGAAGGCACCCGCCGAGCGCCCTTACGAGTACTTCGGTAAGTACGTGTTCAACCGGGAGAAGATGTACAAGTATCTTCCCAAGGACGTGTATGAGAAGCTTATCGACGTAATCGACAATGGCGCGCGCCTTGACCGCTCCATCGCTGACGCAGTGGCAGCAGGCATCAAGCAGTGGGCCGTGGAAAACGGTGTGACACACTACACACACTGGTTCCAGCCTTTGACAGAAGGAACAGCCGAGAAGCACGACTCCTTCATTGAGCACGACTTCAAGGGTGGCATGGTTGAGGAATTCTCAGGCAAGCTGCTTGTCCAGCAGGAGCCCGACGCCTCTTCTTTCCCCAGTGGCGGTATCCGCAACACATTTGAGGCCCGTGGCTATTCAGCTTGGGATCCTACATCGCCGGTATTTATCATGGACGATACGCTGTGTATCCCCACCATCTTCAGGCGAGGCGCTTGATTACAAGGCTCCTCTGCTCCGTACCCTTCATGCTGTCAATGTGGCCGCTACCGATGTGTGCCACTACTTCTATCCTGATGTGAAGAAGGTGCAGAGTAATCTGGGCTGGGAGCAGGAGTATTTCCTCGTGGACGAAGGCCTCTATTCCGCCCGTCCCGACTTGTTGCTCACGGGCCGTACCCTCATGGGTCATGACTCTGCCAAGAACCAGCAGATGGACGACCACTACTTCGGAACAATCCCCGACCGTGTGCAGGCCTTCATGAAGGACTTGGAAATCCAGGCTCTGGAGCTGTCTATTCCTTGCAAGACCCGTCACAACGAGGTGGCTCCCAACCAGTTTGAGCTGGCTCCTATCTTCGAGGAGACCAATCTGGCCGTTGACCACAACATGTTGCTCATGTCACTGATGAAGAAGGTGGCCCGCAAGCACGGTTTCCGCGTGTTGCTCCATGAGAAGCCTTTCGACGGCATCAACGGTTCGGGCAAGCACAACAACTGGAGCCTTTCTACGGATACGGGCGTGCTGCTCCACGCTCCCGGCAAGACACCGGTGGACAACCTCCGCTTTGCCGTGTTTATCGTGGAGACCCTGATGGGTGTGTACAAGCACAACGGACTGCTCAAAGCCAGCATCATGAGTGCCACCAACGCCCATCGTCTGGGCGCCAATGAGGCACCCCCAGCCATCATCTCTTCCTTCCTCGGCACACAGCTCAGCGACCTGCTCGACCATATCGAGAAGTCGGACAAGGAAGACCTGTTTACCATGGCCGGCAAGCAGGGCATGAAGCTCGACATTCCCGAGATTCCCGAACTGTTCATTGATAATACAGACCGTAACCGTACTTCACCATTTGCCTTCACCGGCAACCGCTTTGAGTTCCGTGCCGTAGGTTCTGAGGCTAACTGTGCTTCGGCTATGATTGCCCTGAACTCTGCAGTGGCCGAGGCTCTGAACAACTTCAAGAAGCGTGTTGACGCACTCATCGCCAAGGGCGAGGACAAGACCAGCGCCATCATCGACATCCTGCGTGAGGACATCAAGACCTGCAAGCCTATCCGCTTTGACGGCAACGGCTATAGCGACGAGTGGGTGGAGGAAGCCCAGAAGCGCGGCCTTGACTGCGAGAAGAGTTGTCCGGTTATCTTCGACCGCTATCTGGATCAGAGCAGCATCGACATGTTCGAGAGCTTGAACGTGATGAGCAAGAAGGAGCTGGAAGCCCGCAACGAGGTGAAGTGGGAGACCTACACCAAGAAGATTCAGATTGAGGCTCGCGTCATGGGCGACCTGTCCATGAACCACATCATCCCTGTGGCCACTCATTATCAGAGTATGCTGCTGAAGAATGTGCAGAACATCCGCAGCGTGTTCCCCGAGGACAAGGCTGCCAAGCTCTCTGAGCGCAACATCAAGATTATCGAGGAAATCTCTGAGCGCACCAAGGCTATCGAGACAGGTGTCGAGGAGCTGGTCAACGCCCGTAAGGTGGCCAACAAGATAACTGATGAGCGCACCAAGGCTGTGGCTTACCATGATACCGTGGAGCCAAAGATGGACACCATCCGTTATCAGATTGACAAGCTCGAACTGCTTGTGGAGGACGACCTCTGGACGTTGCCTAAGTATCGTGAGCTGTTGTTTATCCGATAGGCCAAGTATACATATATATTTAATGAAAAAATGCAGCCGGGCTTCAGGTCTGACTGTATATCGACAGACAATCTATTTCTTTTTTTGGTTGTTTGAAGTTTGCGACGGGGAGACACTGCGAAGTGTCTTCCCGCCTTTTAATTGGTATCGGATTATTAGGGGGCTCTTTTTGTTTTTTCCCTTGATGCGTCCTTTTGTCGGGAAAAAGTAGTATTTTTGCATTCGCAATGAATACGACGGTATTACGATATGGCTTCTGTTTGGTCTGTGCTTGCCTTTTGCTCTTGGGATGCGGCAAGCATGAGTA